>NZ_JBJEHY010000123.1:0-10657 GCF_051876515.1 Nocardioides sp.
TCCCCCTGGAGCGGCTCGACCACGACGGCAGCCGTCTCGTCGGTCACCGCGGTGGCCAGCGCTGCGGCGTCCCCGAACGGCACCCAGGTCACGTGGCCGGGCAGCGGCTCGAACGGCTCGCGGTAGGCAGCCTTCGCGGTGAGCGCCAGCGCGCCCATGGTCCGGCCGTGGAACGCGTTCTCCGTGGCCACCACGTGGGTGCGCCCCGTGCGCCGCGTCAGCTTGAGGGCGGCCTCGTTGGCCTCGGTGCCCGAGTTGGAGAGGAACACCCGGCCGTCCACGCCGAGCAGGCCCAGCAGGCGCTCGGCCAGCGCGATCTGGGGACCGCTGGCGAAGAAGTTGGACACGTGGCCCAGTGTCGACAGCTGCGCGGTCACAGCCTTGACGAGCGCCGGGTGCGCGTGACCGAGGCTGTTCACGGCGATGCCACCGAGCAGGTCGACGTACTCCTTGCCGTCGGTGTCCCACACGTGGGCACCCTCACCGCGCTCGAGCAGCAGCTGGGGCGTGCCGAAGGTGTTCATGAGAGCAGCGCCGTAGCGCTCCTGCCAGGTCATGCCACGACCTCCTCGGAGCCGTACGGCTTGCGAATCTTGGTCGCCACGCCAGGGAGGACCTGGGTGCCGACGCCCTCGTCGGTGAAGATCTCGAGCAGAACGGCGTGCGGCTCGCGCCCGTCGACCACCGTGGCCCGCGGCACGCCGCCGACGACGGCGTTGTAGCACGCCTTCATCTTCGGGACCATGCCTGCGTCGAGCGTCGGCAGCATCTCGGCCAGGCTCTCCGGGCTGATCTCCTGGATCACGTCGTCGGAGTTGCCGTAGTCGCGGTACAGGCCCTCGACGTCGGTGAGCACGAGCAGCTTGTCGGCACCGAGCGCCGTGGCCAGCGCGGCGGCGGCCGTGTCGGCGTTGACGTTGTGGACGAGGCCGTTCACGTCGGGCGCGACGCTGGAGATGACCGGGATGCGGCCGGCCTCGACCAGGTCCTGGACCGCCTCGGGACGGACCTGCGCGACCTCGCCCACCAGGCCGAGGTCCACCTCCTCGCCGTCGACCACGGTGTTGGTCGCCTCGGCGGTGAAGAGACCCGCGTCCTCACCCGACAGCCCGACCGCGAGCGGTCCGTGGGAGTTGATGAGGCCGACCAGCTCGCGCTGGACCTGGCCGACCAGGACCATCCGTACGACGTCCATCGCCTCCGGCGTGGTGACGCGCAGGCCGCCGCGGAACTCCGACTCGATGCCGAGCTTGTCGAGCATCCGGTTGATCTGTGGGCCGCCGCCGTGGACCACGACCGGCTTGAAGCCGGCGAAGCGCAGGAAGGCGATGTCCTCGGCGAACGCCACCTTGAGCGAGTCGTCTGTCATGGCGTTGCCGCCGTACTTCACGACGATCGTGCGGCCGTGGTAGCGCTTGAGCCACGGCAGTGCAGCGGCCAGGGTGGCGGCCTTCTTGGGGTCGGGCCCGACGGGGCTCTTCTTGTCAGTCATGAGCTGTAGGCACTGTTCTCGTGGACGTAGGCGTGGGTCAGGTCGTTGGTCCAGACGGTGGCGCGGGCGTCGCCGACCTTCAGGTCGACGGTCACCGTCACGTCTCGGCCGGTCAGGTCGACCTCGGCGGGGTCGGTGTGCGGGGTCGAGTTGCGGCAGACCCACACGCCGTTCATCGCGACGTCGAGGTCGGCCGGGTCGAACGCCGCCTGCGTCGTACCCACCGAGGCCAGCACCCGGCCCCAGTTGGGGTCGTTGCCGAAGACGGCGGCCTTGAAGAGGTTGGAGCGCGCGATGCTGCGCCCGACCTCCACGGCGTCGTCCTCGCTGGCCGCGTTGAGCACGGTGATCGCGATCTCGTGGTCCGCGCCCTCGGCGTCCTTGAGCAGCTGCATCGCGAGGTCGGTGCACAGCTGGGTGAGCGCCGCGGTGAAGTCCGCCAGCGGCGGGGTGATCCCGCTGGCGCCGCTGGCCATCAGGGTGACGGTGTCGTTGGTGGACATGCAGCCGTCCGAGTCGAGCCGGTCGAAAGACACCCGGGTGGCCGCCCGCAGGGCCTGGTCGAGGTCGGCGGCCGGGACGACCGCGTCGGTGGTGATGACCACGAGCATCGTGGCCAGGGCCGGGGCGAGCATGCCCGCGCCCTTGGCCATGCCGCCGATGCTCCAGCCCGCGCCCTCGACGACGGCCTGCTTGGAGACGGAGTCCGTGGTCATGATCGCCGTCGCGGCGTCGGGGCCACCGTCTCCCGAGAGCGCCGCGTGCGCGGCGTCCACGCCGTCGAGCAGGTTCTGGCGGGGGTTGGCCAGCCCGATCAGGCCGGTGGAGCAGACGACGACGTCGATCGCTCCGATGCCGACCTTCTCGGCGACGCGCTCGGCGACCGCGTGCGTGGTCTGGAAGCCGTCGGCGCCGGTGTAGCAGTTGGCGCCGCCGGAGTTGAGGACGACGGCGCGCACCACACCGTCCTTGACGACCTCCTGGCTCCACAGGACCGGGTTGGCCTTGCAGCGGTTGGAGGTGAAGACGGTGGCCGAGTCGTACGTCGGGCCATGGTTGACGACGAGGGCGAGGTCCTTGGCGCCGGTGGACTTGAGCCCGGCGGCGACGCCGGCGGCGGTGAAGCCGGCAGGGGTGGTGATGCTCATGGGAGGCCTTTCAGGAGGTCAGGCGGGAACGGCGGGGGCAACGGTGTGCCCTCGTCGTCGCCATGCCTCGGCCGCCTTCTCGGCGCGCTCCTTGGGCACCAGGATCCAGTCGGTGTCGTACGTCGACAGGGTGAAGACGCTGATCTCCTCCTCCGCCAGCGGGGTGAGGAGGCTGACCAGGACACCGGTCAGCGCGAAGTCGAGCGGGCCCACCACGGCGAAGGCGGTGAACGACCGCTCGTGGGGAACCTTCTTGGGAACGTTCCGCGCGGCGCACACGACGGAGGTCTCGGCGGCGGTGGCGGTGACGGAGAAGATCGACGAGGACTCCGCCCAGGCCGGGATGGGGGCCCCGGGACCGAGGCGAACCACGGCCAGCTGCTCGGGGTACTGCTCGATGGTGAACTGCTGCTCGGTCATGGCGCCAACCCCACGGTGGAGAGTCCGGTCGCCTCGGGGAGTCCCAGGGCGATGTTCATGCACTGCACGGCCGCTCCGGCCGTGCCCTTGGCGAGGTTGTCGACCACGCCGACGGCGACGAGGCGTCCTGCGGCCTCGTCGACGGTCACCTGCACGTGCACGGCGTTGGAGCCGAGCACGGACTGGGTCTGGGGCCACACGCCCTCGGGGAGGACGTGGACGAACTGCTCGTCGGCGTACGCGTCGAGGTACGCCGCCCGCGCCTGCTCCGCGGTGACCGTGCCGGCCAGCGGCGCGGAGACCGTCGCGAGGATGCCGCGGGGCATCGGGACCAGCAGCGGGGTGAAGGAGACCTGGACCGGCGCCTCGGTGACGCGACTGAGGTTCTGCACGATCTCAGGGGTGTGCCGGTGGACTCCCCCGACGCCGTACGCACTCACGTTGCCCATGGTCTCGGACCCGAGCAGGTGCGGCTTGGCGGCCTTGCCCGCGCCGCTGGTGCCGGAGGCGGCCACCACGACGACGTCGGGCTCCACGAGGCCGGCGGCCACCGCGGGGGCGATCGTCAGCGTGGACACGGTCGGGTAGCACCCGGGCACCGCGAACCTGCTCGCGCCGTCCAGCCGGGCGCGCTGCCCGGGGAGCTCGGGCAGACCGTACGGCCAGGTGCCGGCGTGCTCGCTGCCGTAGAACTCCTCCCAGGTGGCGGCGTCCTCGAGGCGGAAGTCGGCGCCGCAGTCGATCACGACGGTGGAGTCGGGCAGGGCACTGGCGATCTCGCCGGACTGCCCGTGCGGGAGGCCGAGGAAGACGACGTCGTGCCCGGCGAGGGTCTCGACGGTGGTCGCCTCGAGCACCCGGTCCGCCAGGGGAACCAGGTGCGGCTGCAGCCGACCGAACGACTCCCCCGCGTTGCTCCCGCCCGTGAGGGCGCCGATCTCGACACCGGGATGCCCCAGCAACAACCGGGCAACCTCACCCCCGGCGTACCCGCTGGCGCCTGCGATGGCGACCCTGACCTTGCTCATGTGCATGAGTATACATGCACATGCATGGTCATGACTACGTGGTCCCGATGCCTCAGCGTGTCTTCCTGACACGCAACGTGAGCATCGCGGAGACGGGTCCGGTGTTCCATCCTCCCACAGCGGACACCCGGACGCGGAGGACGGTTCCGGGACGTACGGAGAGTCTCCGCGAGGTGCCGCTGGTGAGCATGCTCCGGACGCGAGTGACTCCCCCCAGGCTCTGCACGGAACGGACGCGGTACTCGCACGCTCCGGGGACCGAGGACCAGCGCAGCCGCACGCTGCGCCCCCGGGCCACTCCGGACAGGGCGGGGCTGCCGGTGACCCTCCGGCCCGCACGAACGACGAGCGGCGTCGAGGCCATCGCGTCAGGCGCCCTGGTCCAGCCCTTGCGGGCCAGCACGCGGAACTCCTCGCGGCGGCACTCGGTCAGACCACCGATCGTGGCCTGCGTCCCGTGCCACTGCTCCAGCAACCGGTGCCACGTGCCACCAGCCGTGCGGCGCCACAGGTCGTAGTTGGTGGCGCCCGGCGGAGCCGACCAGGACAGCGACGCGGACGAAAGACCCGGTGTCGACCTCACCACCGGCTGACCGTGCGGCCCCTCGGGCGGCAGCGGGCGGCCGCGGGGATAGGCGGACCCGACACCGAGCTCGGCCAACGCGTCAACCACGGCGGCCGCGACGTGCACCTGCCCCGGCGTGTTGAGGTGCACGGGGTCCCACGTGAATCCGTCCTGCTGCTCCGCGGTGCTCGTCACGAAGCCGTCGGCCGCCCGCGCAACCACCACCTGCCACGACGCCGTGCTCCACCCGGGCGCCGTGGCTCGGAGAAGCTCGTTGTAGGCGAGGGCATCAGGATTCGTCGTCCAGGTCAGCTCGGTCAGCACGACGTCCGTGCCGGGAGATTGGGCCTGCGTCGCGGAGACCCAGTCGTGCGCCAGCCCCAGGATCTCGGAGGGACTGCGCCAGAAGCCGTTGAGGTCGTTCGTCCCGAGCTGGACAACCACGACGTCGGGCGCGAACTCCGCCACCACCGCCGCCCGGTCGTGCTTGGGCTGCGTGTAGGAGTCGCCCCACGCACCGGCGTGGTCCTGGTCGAACGCAGGGTCGGCGTAGACCGCTGGCCACGTCAACGTCACCCACGAGTCATGGGGCGCCGTCCTCGGCCCCACGAAGTCCACGTCCACCCCGGACTCGTCCAGCGCACGGGCGGCGAAGTAGCGCCAGCTGTAGTCGCCGGCGATCGAGATCGTCAGCGAGTCACCCACCGCCAGGATGCGCACGGGCGCCTGTTCGGCAGCGGACACCGGCGGAACGCCGGCAGCGAACACCAGCAGCAGTCCCACCGTCCAAGTGGCCGTCGACCCGCGCACCCCGTGCACGCCTCCACGATAGCCCTGGCGTCCCGCCGGGGACCGGGTCTGTCATCCGGTCCCCGGCGGTCGCGCAACTGCTCGGCGACTCAGCGCTGGACGGCGCCCACCTTCTCGGCGGCAGCGGCGACGGCCGCCTCGCGGAAGGACGCGGTCTCCTTCTCCGTCAGCGTCCGGTCGGCGGCACGGAACCGCAGCGCGAACGCCAGCGACTTCTTGCCCTCACCGATCTGCTCGCCGGTGAAGACGTCGAAGAGGCGGATCGACTCCAGCTCGTCGCCCGCACCGGACCGCAGCGCGGCCTCCACGTCCGCGGCGGAGGTGCCCGCGTCGACGACCACGGCCACGTCCTCCTTGGCCACCGGCTGGGTGGAGAAGGAGGGGGCTGGGCGCAGGTGCACGGCCTTGGCCGCGACCACGTCCAGGTCGACCTCGGCAGCCACCGAGCCCCGAGGGAGCCCGTACGCGTCGCAGACCTTGGGGTGCAGCTCACCGGCGTGACCGATGACGTCACCGTCGATGCTCAGCTCGGCGCATCGGCCGGGGTGCCAGGGCGCGACGTCGGCGCCGGCGGCCGTCACCTCGAGACCCACCGACTCCGCCACCGCACGCACGGCGTCCACCGCGTCGTACCACTGGACGCCACGACCCTCGCCCCACCAGCCGGAGCCGTCCGCCTCACCGACGCCCACGAGGGCGAGGTGCAGCGGCTGGGCCGGGAGACCGGCGTCGAGGGCCGCGAACTCCTCGGCGGAGGGACGGCGGTCGACGGGGAGGATCGACGTGCCCGACCCGGACGGCACGGTGACCGTCGCGGTCTCGAAGAGCCCGAACGAACCGGCTCCGAGCCCGACGTTGCGCCCGGCCGTCTTGAGCAGCCCGGCCAGCACCGTCGTGGTCATGTACGGAGCCTCGCTGCTCAGCGGGTTCTCCAGACGCAGCGCATCGCGTCGCTCGTCGTCGGCTCCGATCAGCTGGGCGTCGAAGTCCGCCTCGCCCACGAACGGGAAGGTGATGACCTCGGTGAAGCCCTCAGCCGCGGCAACCCGGGAGAAGCGTCGACGCAGCTCCTGGATCCGGGTCAGGCCGCGCCCGGCCGGCGGGACGGGGAGCACCGAGGGGACCTTGTCGTACCCGACCAGACGGATGACCTCCTCGGTCGTGTCCTGGGGGTCCGTCAGGTCCGGGCGCCACGGCGGCGGCACCACGCTCAGCGTGCCGGTGCCGGTCACCTCGCACCCCACGGCGCGGAGCGCCTCGACCGCGACGTCCTCGGGGATGTCCATCCCCGACACCTCGGCCGCCTTGGAGCCGCGCACCGTGATCGTCGGCACCGCCGGTGCGGTGCCCACGACGGTGACGCCGGGGTCGGCCGTGGCGCCGCCGTGCTCGACGAGGAGCTCGACGACACGGTCGGCCGCAGCCTCGCAGATCGTCGGGTCCACGCCGCGCTCGTTGCGCTTGCCGGCCTCGGAGGAGATCTTGTGGCGCTTGCCGGTACGGAACATCGACACCGCGTCCCAGTGGGCCGACTCCACCAGGATGGAGGTGGTCGACTCCCCCATCTCGGTGGTCTCGCCGCCCATGACGCCGCCCAGACCGATGATGCCCGAGTCGTCGGTGACGACGAGGTCCTCGGGCGACAGGTTCCGCTCGGTGCCGTCCAGCGTGCGCAGGGTCTCCCCCGCCACCGCTCGACGGACCACGATCGGCCCCTGCAGCTTGTCGGCGTCGTAGCCGTGGATGGGGCGACCGGTCTCGAGCATCACGTAGTTGGTGATGTCGACGGCCAGCGAGATGGAGCGCATGCCGGCCGCCGCGACCCGGTCCGCGATGTACTGCGGCGTGGGGGCGGTCGGGTCGAACCCGGTCACCTTGCGCGCGACGAACACCGGGCAGCCCACGGTGTCCTCGAGCACGACCGGGTGCCCGGCGTCGTTGGCCGCCGGGGTGTCGCGGAGCGCGGGGTCGCGGAAGTTCGAGGCGCCCTCGACCGAGACCAGCACGTCGCGGGCGATGCCGCGCAGGCTCAGGCCGTACGCCCGGTCGGGGTTGACCTCGAACTCGATGATCTCCTCGTCGAGACCGAGCACGCCGCGCACGTCCTCGCCCGGCTGGCCCGCGTCGGCGGGCAGCACGATGATGCCGTCGTGGTCCTCGCCGATGCCGAGCTCGCGGGCCGAGCAGATCATGCCGGCCGACAGGTGGCCGTACGTCTTGCGCGCGGAGATCTCGAAGTTCCCGGGCAGCACCCCGCCGGGCAGGATCACCACGACCAGGTCGCCGGGCTCGAAGTTGTGCGCGCCGCAGACGATGCCCTGGGGTTCACCGGTCCCGTTGGCGTCACCGACGTCCACGGTGCACCAGTTGATGACCTTGCCGTTCTTCTGCGGCTCGGGCTCGCGGGTCAGGACCCGGCCGATCACCAGCGGACCGGTGATCTGGGCGCCGGGGCTGTCGATCGCCTCGAGCTTGAGGCCGGTCATGGTGAGCCGACGGGTCAGCTCGTCGGTGGTGACGTCCGCGGGGACGTCCACGTACTCCTTGATCCAGGAGACAGGTGCCTTCATCGTTCGTCTCCTCTCAGATCTCGGTGCCGAAGGCGGAGCTGAACCTGACGTCGCCCTCGAAGAGCGGGCGCAGGTCGTCCAGGCCGTGGCGGAACATGAACGTGCGGTCGATGCCGAAGCCGAACGCGAAGCCGGAGTAGACCTCGGGGTCGATGCCGCAGGCCACCAGGACGCGCGGGTTGACCACACCGCAGCCGCCCCACTCGATCCAGCCCTCGCCACGGCAGGTGCGGCACGAGTCGGAGTCCTCGCCGCGGCACACGAAGCACCGCAGGTCGACCTCCGCACTGGGCTCGGTGAAGGGGAAGTACGACGGGCGGAACCGCGTCGTGATGCCCTCGCCGTACAGCTGCATGGCCAGGTGGTCGAGAGCGCCCTTGAGGTGCGCCATCGTGATGCCCTCGTCGACGACGAGGCCCTCGACCTGGTGGAACATCGGGCTGTGCGTGGCGTCGTACTCGTCGGTGCGGAAGACCCGACCGGGGCAGGCCACGTAGATCGGGGGCTTGCGGGTCAGCATGGTGCGGGCCTGGACCGGCGAGGTGTGCGTGCGCAGCACCACGTGGTTCTCGGCGGGCACCGTCCAGAAGGTGTCCTGCATGGTGCGTGCCGGGTGGTCCGGGCCGAGGTTGAGGGCGTCGAAGTTGAGCCACTCCGCCTCCACCATCGGGCCCTCGGCGATCTCCCAGCCCATCGCGACGAAGATGTCGGCGATGACCTCGGACTGCAGGGTGATCGGGTGGCGCGAGCCGCGGCGACGTCGCGTGCTGGGCAGCGTGACGTCGACGGTCTCGGTGACGAGCATCTGCTCCTCGTGCTCGGCCTCGAGCACGACGAGCCGCTCCGCGAGGGCCTTGTTGACGGCGCCACGGGCCTGGCCGACGCGCTGGCCGGCCTCCTTGCGCGCCTGCGGCGGCAGCGCGCCGATCTCACGGTTCGCCAGGGCCAGCGGGGAACGGTCCCCGGCGTGGTCGAGGCGGGCCTGCTTGAGCTCGTCGAGGTCGGTGGCCGCGGCGACGGCGGCGAGGGCGGCGTCGCGGGCCGCCTCGATCTCCTCGGGCTTCAACTCGGTCACCTCGACGGGGTCGTAGTCAGTGTTGGGGCCGGACATGGCTCCCTTTCCAGCGGCGTGCACGGACGCCGCAGATTCTAGGGTCTTCGGTGGCGGACGAACTCCCCGGACCCGGCGATGACGAGAGGCGGGCGCCTGCTCAGCCAGGCGCGCTCAGACCCCCGAACCCGCCACGGGCCCGGGGCGGCTAAATCGCCGAGGCTGCCTCACGCCTTCATCGTACGCCGCCGACCGGGTGCCGCGCGCGGCGGCGCCCGGTCGGCGGGGTGGGCAACGGGTGGCCGTCAGGGCCGCGTGGTGCGGCTGGGCGAGAACGTGCCGTTGCTGCAGTCGGCCGGTCCACCGGCGAGGAAGCTGGCCGCGGCCCGCTCGCCCCGACGGGTGCCGAGCGTCCAGCCCGTACCGTCGTGTGCGCCCTCCGACCACGACGATGCGGACAGCGCGCAGAACGCGAGGTCGTCGGGCAAGCGGGTCAGCACCACCTCAGCCGCGTCCCCGGAGAGCTGACCCAGGTAGTACGTGTCGATCTTGCCGGTCTGCTCGTACCGGTCGATGTTGCGGCCGGCGACCCACCCGTCGACGTTCACGACCAGCAGGCCCAGGACCGCGACCACTCCGGTGGCCAGCGCGACCCGCGGCACCCAGCGGGTCGCCCGCCGCAGTCCGAGCACCATCACCGCGACCACGACCAGGGCCAGCCACGACTCGAAGACGATGACGAACACCCGCAGCACCGTGAAGCCGTACGCGTCCTGGTAGAGCCACATCCGTCCCAGCGCGGTGGCCGCGACCCCGAGGGTGAGGACGCAGAGCAGACCAACCGAACCGAGCAGCCAGCGCCGGTCGGTGGAGGCGGTGCCCGCGTGCCGTCCAGCGGCCCACACGACCACGAAGGCGAGCAGGGTCACCACCACGAGCTGGCCGAACCCCTGGTGCACGTACTCGCCGTAGCTGAGCCCGGCGGTGCGCTGAACGTAGTCGTGGCCGCCCAGGACCACCGCGCCCTGCGTGGCCAGGAAAGCCACGAACACCAGGTCGACGAGGACCACCGGCACCAGCCACTCCCACCGGTTGCGGGCGGGCCGTGCCACCCCTGCCCCGGCGTCGACGTGGGCGGGGTTCCGGGCCAGGTACGCGGCCCCCAGGGTCATCCCGAAGACGGCGACGCTGACGAACGCACGGGCCACCGTCTCGTCGAACTGCCACGACGGCACCAGACGGTCGACCCACTGGGCGAAGACCGCGTCGGCGGCCGCGAACAGCAGGCCGAAGACGAGCACGGCGAGGACTGAGAGCGCCGCGGTCCGCAGCAGGGCAGCCGTGTGCGCGCCCCGACGGGTGCGCAACCGCAGCGTCCGCCCCAGCCACGGCAGGCCCCGGATCCCTGAGAACGGCCAGGCGACACCGGACAGGAAGATGCCGCGCAGGGTCCGGGCGTCGGTGAGGCCCGCGAGGAAGGTGCCAGCGGCGACGAAGACGCCGAACATCGCGAGGGCCGCGTTGCCGCGCACGGCGAGCAGAACCACGAGTGCACCGGCGGCCAGGGAGCACG
>NZ_JBJEHY010000124.1:0-10582 GCF_051876515.1 Nocardioides sp.
CAGGTCCGCGCGCGCCCGGGGGTCCGCCTCCAGCACGAGCGGCGCGAGGTGCTCGTCGGTGTCGACGAACCCTTCCAGTCCCAGGCCCAGGCACCGTCGGGCGCGCGTGAAGGAGTCGGCCGCCTCCAGCCACGGCACGGCGTGACCGAGGACCGAGGAGGTGTCGCGCAGCGAGCGCACCAGCGTGCGGCGCGCCGCCGGCGTCCCCGTGGAGGGCACCAGCAGGACGGAGTGGCCGGGAGGTACGCCGGGCACGTCGTCCGGCACCTGGAGGCTGGCGGTGTCGAGCAGCGAGAACGCGAACAGCATCTGGTAGTCGGGCATGATGACCGCCGTCAGGGCGCCCGGTGGTTCCCAGTCGGCGCGCTCGGCGGCGGCCACGATCGCGTCCGGGGCGGCCCGGGTCAGCAGTGCGCGGGTGAGCCGCTCGAGGTTGCGCAGCCGTACGCGCCCGCTGCTCTCCAGCTCGTCGGCGTGACCCAGGGCGGCGGCCTCGGAGAGCCGGTCGATGTAGTGGAAGACGAGCTCGGCGAAGTGGGCGAGCTGGTCGGAGGCGACGCGGTGCTCGACGGCCACCTTGGCCATGTCGCGCCAGCAGACCCGCGCGCCCACGCGGAACGCCGCGAGCAGCGCCTCCATCGAGCGTCCGCTGCGCGCCTCGCCGCGACCGATCTGGTACGACCCCTCCAGTGCCGGCGTCATCGGTGAGGGGGCGTCGTTGCGTCCGGAGAGGGTGAGGAAGCCGCCGAGGGCCAGGACGACGACGTTGCGGATCGTCTCGCCCATCTGGCCGCTGAGCGCGTTGGCGTAGCTGGGGACCTCGTCGATGATCGCGCTCACCGCGTGGTCGGCGACCTCCGGCAGGGCCTCGCGCAGCGCCTCGAGGATCTCCGGGTCCATCGCGACCTCGGGCGTCGGCGTCGCGAGTTGTTGAGTGGCGCGAAGCACACGAGGGTCGTCCATGGCGCCTCCAGAGTCGTTCTTTGTTTGCAACGAACAAAAGACTACCCGCGATTCACGTGCAGGGCGCAGGAATCCGACGGCGCGAGCCAGCACAGTGGTACCCATGACCAGCACTCTCGAGCCGCCGACCCGGGCTGCGGGGCTCCGCCACCGCCTCGTCCGGGCGGCCGAGGCGGCCACGACGCCGCTGCTGCCGGCCGACTACCTGGACCTCTTCGCGCCGCTCCGTTCGGGCGCAGAGCTGCGGGGCCGCATCGTCTCGGTGCACCCGGAGACCGCCGACGCCGCCACCATCGTGATCAAGCCGGGCGCCGACTGGGCCGGGCACGTCCCGGGCCAGTACACCCGCATCGGGATCGACGTCGACGGCGTGCGCCAGTGGCGCGCGTACTCGCTGACCCACGGTCCGCGCGCCGACGGCAACATCTCGATCACCGTCAAGGCCGTGCCGGACGGCGTCGTCAGCAACCACCTCGTCCACCACTGCCCGGTGGGCAGCATCGTCCACCTGGAGCAGGCGGCCGGCGAGTTCGTGCTGCCCGACCCGAGCGGCGGCCGGTTCCTCATGGTGACCGCCGGTTCGGGCGTGACGCCGGTGATCGGCATGCTGCGCAACCTGTTCCCCGTCGCCGAGTCCGGCGCCCTGCGCCTGCCGCGCAGCAAGGACTTCGACATCGTCGTGGTCCACGTGGCCCCCAGCGAGCCCGACTCGATCTTCCTGCGGGACCTGCAGGCGCTCGACGCGGCCGGCCTGATCACGCTGGTCGCCCGGTACGACGACACCCACGGCATCCTCGACGTCGCGGACCTCGAGCAGCTCGTCCCCGACCTGCACGACCGCACCACCCTGGCCTGCGGCCCGGCCGGCCTGCTCGACGCGCTCGCCGCGTTCCACGAGGCCGCTGGCGTCGACCTGCTGGTCGAGCAGTTCCGTACGGCCCGGGTCGAGCCCGGCGAGGGTGGCACCCTGCACTTCGCGAAGGGTGGCCAGGACCTCGCCGTCGACGGGTCCACCACCATCCTCGACGCCGCCGAGGACGCCGGCATCCTGATGCGCTCCGGCTGCCGGATGGGCATCTGCATGGGCTGCCTGGTCCCGATGACCGAGGGCACCGTGCGCGACCTGCGCAACGGCGAGCTCACCACCGCAGTCCCCGGCGAGTCCGGCGCGGTCAAGGTGCAGACCTGCATCAACGCCGCCGCCGGGCCTTGTCACTTCGATCACTGATCGAGATCCAGCACAGCGATCACTGATCGACATCCAGCACAGCGACCACTGACTTCTTTCCCCACACCGCCAGCCCCCGCTGAAGGAGAACCACCGCGATGACCGTCATCCAGAAGAAGGACACCAACCCGATCGCGCACCTGTCCAAGGAGCAGATCGAGGAGCTGGGTCGCGAGCTCGACGCGATCCGCCAGGAGGTCCTGGACAGTCGTGGCGCCGACGACGCCGCGTACATCCGCAAGGTCATCAAGACCCAGCGCTACCTCGAGCTCGGCTCGCGTGGCGTGCTGCTCTTCTCGATCTTCCCGCCCGCGTGGATCCTCGGCACGCTCGGCCTGAGCGTCTCCAAGATCCTCGAGAACATGGAGATCGGCCACAACGTCCTGCACGGGCAGTGGGACTGGATGCGCGACCCGAAGATCCACTCCTCGACGTGGGAGTGGGACAACGTCACCCCCTCGGAGGCGTGGAAGCACAGCCACAACGAGGTTCACCACACGTACACGAACATCGTGGGCAAGGACAACGACCTCGGCTACGGCATCATGCGCGTCGACGAGGACCAGAAGTGGTACCCGATGTACATCGCGCAGCCGGCCTGGAACTTCGTCAACGCCTGCTTCTTCCAGTACGGCATCGCCGCGTACGACCTCGAGCTCGGCAAGAACCTCAAGAAGGCCAAGGACAAGCGCCCCGAGGGGTTCGAGGCCGAGGTCAAGAAGGTCCTGGTCAAGATCCGCAAGCACATGGTCCGCGACTACGGCATCCACCCGCTGCTGTCGATCCCGACCGGCTCGTACTTCTCCACGATCGCGGCGAACTTCGTCGCCAACGGCGCCCGCAACCTGTGGACGCACTCGGTCATCATGTGCGGTCACTTCCCCGAGGGCGTCGAGACCTTCGAGAAGGAGATGCTGGACGACGACGAGACCCGGGGCGACTGGTACATCCGCCAGATGCTCGGCTCGGCCAACATCTCGGGCTCCAAGCTGACCCACATCATGACGGGCAACCTGTCGCACCAGATCGAGCACCACCTGTTCCCCGACCTGCCCTCCAACCGGTATGCGGAGGTCGCCGTGAAGGTGAAGGCGCTGTTCGCGAAGTACGACCTGAACTACCACGAGGCGTCGCTGCCCAAGCAGGTCTACTCGGCCTGGCACAAGGTGGTCCGCCTGAGCTTCCCGAACGGTTGGCTGGAGACCACCACCGTCAAGAACGCCCCCAAGCAGCTCGGCATCCTGGCCAAGATGGTGACGGGCGACAAGCGCACCCGCCGCCTGCTGCAGCGCCACCTCGACTCGTCGGCGGCCAAGGTCCGCAAGCCGTCGAAGGCGGACGTCCGCGCCGTCGCCTGACCTGTGACTCCTGTGGCTGGAGTGACGGGGAGTGACCAGGTGGTCATGCGTTGTGACCACGTGGTCACAAATTGGGTGTGACCTGGCCCACAAAGGGCTGTACTCACGGGTAGGACCTCTGTCAAGGTGGACCAGTCGCTTCGGCACAGGGGAGAGAAATGATCAGGATCGGCAGTATCGAGGAGCAGCACCGCCCGGTGAGCGGGGGTGCTCGCTGGGAGGGCGACGCCCTCCGCGTCCTCAGGCCGCGTGCGGCGATGGACGACTGGCTCCGTCGCTGAACTCTTGAGAAGCGGGGCACCTCCGGGGGGAGGTGCCCCGCTTCTCGCATTTCTCCCCACGTACGACGGTCGCAGGCGTCCCGCCCAGCGGGTCCGCGCGCGCGTGGCCGCCGCCTGTCGTGACACCGTCGGCCTATGACTTCAACCACAGTTCCCGAGGTCCAGTTCCAGACGATGGCGGAGCTTTTCCTGACCCGGGCCGAGGACGACAACCCGGGCCTGCTGTTCGAGGACGACCGCTGGAGCTGGCGCGAGGTGCTGCGGGAGGCCGCGGTGCGCTCCGCGATCCACCAGGAGCTCCGCCCGACGGACGGCCGCCCGTGGCACGTCGGGGTCCTGCTGGAGAACACCCCCGAGTACCTCTTCCAGATCGCCGGCGCCGCGTTCAGCGGCGCGACGGTGGTCGGCATCAACCCGACCCGCCGCGGCGCCGAGCTGGCGCTCGACATCCGCGAGACGCACGTCGACACGATCTACGTCGACGCCGCGTACGCCGACCTCCTCGAGGGCATCGACCACGGCGCCAGCCGCGTGATCCGCGTCGACGGCCCCGAGTACGCCGAGCTGCTCGCCACGCACGCCGACGCGCCGCTGGTCCCGACCGAGCAGGCGCTCGACCCGTCGAACACGCTCGTGCTGCTGTTCACCTCGGGCTCGACCGGTGCCCCCAAGGCCGTGATCTGCTCGACGCGCCGGTGGGCGTTCGTGAGCCAGGTCAACCCGATGATGTTCGGCTTCGGCGAGGTCGCGTACAACGCGATGCCGCTGTTCCACGGCAACGCCCTGATGAGCGCCTGGGGTCCGTGCGTGAAGGGCGGTGCCGCGCTGGCGATGCGCCGCAAGTTCTCCGCGTCCGGCTTCCTGCCCGACATCCAGAAGTTCGGCGCCACCTTCTTCAACTACGTCGGCCGCTCGCTGGCGTACGTGCTGGCGCAGCCCGAGGTCGAGGGCGAGTCGGACAACAAGCTCAAGTTCGGCTTTGGCACCGAGGCCTCGGCCCGCGACCGCGCCGAGTTCCTGCGCCGCTTCGGCGCACCGGTCTACGAGTCGTACGGGCAGTCCGAGGGCGCCTGCTACATCATCCACAACGACTCCACCCCCGACGGTTCCCTGGGCGTCCCGCAGATCGGCCACCACCCGGTCATCTGGGACGCCGACGGCAACGAGTGCGCCGTGGCCGTCTTCGACGACAACGGCCTGCTGGTCAACCCGGAGGAGGCGATCGGCGAGATCGTGTCGCTCGACGCGGCGTCGAAGTTCGAGGGCTACTACAACAACCCCGAGGCGAGCGCGGAGAAGCTGCGCGACGGCCACTTCTTCACCGGCGACCTGGCGTACCGCGACGAGGACGGCTTCTTCTACTTCGCCGGTCGTACGGCCGACTGGATCCGCGTGGACTCCGAGAACTTCGCCGCCGCCCCGGTCGAGCGCATCGTGGCCCGCTTCCCCGGCGTGGCCGTGGCCGCGGTCTACCCGGTGCCGGACCCGCAGACCGGCGACCAGGTGATGGCGACCGTCCAGATGGTCGTCGACGCCGACTTCGACGCGGACGCGTTCGCGAGGTTCCTCACCGAGCAGCCGGACCTGGGCACCAAGTGGGCGCCCCGCCTGATCCGCGTCACCGCCTCGCTGCCGGTGACCGCGACCAGCAAGGTCGACAAGCCCAAGCTGCGCCGCATGCTGTGGGGCGGCGACGAGCCCGTCTTCGAGCGCCTGCGCGACGGTTCGTACGTGCAGCTGGACGACGCGGCACGCGCCCGGATCGAGTCCGAGTTCGCCGAGCACGGACGTCAGCAGTTCATCCGCAGCTGAGAGCACCAGCCCCGTCGGGCCCGGACCGTTGAACGGTCCGGGCCCGACTGCTCTGCGGGAACGGTTCCTCAGGCCGCGGAATCGTGGTGGGATGTCGCCACCGTCGATGAGGGGGAGACGCAGATGCGAGGAGCGGTCGGGCTGGCTGTCGGGGCGTTGCTGGCGGGGCTGGTGGCTCCCGTCCTGTCGGCGGGGGCCGCGGAGACGGCCACCGGCACGGTGAGCGGCACCGTCACCTCGTACGCGGGCGCACCCGTCGGTGACTGGAACGTGCGGATCTACGAGCACGACGTGGCGGGACACGACTGGGTGGAGGTGGTCGGCGCGCAGACGGGCCCCGACGGGAGGTACGAGGTGGCGGTCGAGGCGGGGACGTACCGCGTCCTCGTGGAGCAGACCGCGGCCAGCCTGCGTGGCGGGCCGTACAACAAGACCGACCCGGAGCAGGAGCTCGCCTACGAGTTCTGGCCCGACGCGGCCCAGATCACCACCGCCAAGGACGTGCGCGTCGCCGCCGGTCAGACCGTGCGGCTGGACCCGGTGCTGGAGAAGGGGCGGACGATCACCGCCGACACCACCTACCAGGGCGCCGCCGCCCCGTACACGCTGTACCGCCTGAAGCCCGTGGACTCCGGCTTCTGGTTCGCGCCCAACATGGTGGAGAACCGCGGGGTGGAGACGGTGACCTTCCACGGCCTGCGGCCGGGCGGCTCGTACGAGCTGGAGGTGTTCTGGACGGCCACCGGCGAGGAGGGGGCGGAGCTGCGCCGGGAGCTGTACTCCGACGCGCTGTTCGACGCACAGATGGCACCGGTCCGGATCCCGCCGAGCGGTCCCGACCCGCGTCTGACCATCTTCCTCGGGGAGCCGGACCCGAGAGTGCAGAACACCACCCCGCCCAGCATCAGCGGGACCGCACGCGTGGGGGACGTGGTGACGGCTGACCCCGGCACGTGGGACACCGGCGGCCTCACCTTCAGCTACCAGTGGTCGGCCAACCTCGTACCGGTCGAAGGGGCCACCTCGCGGCGCCTGCGGATCGGGCGTGCCCTTGCTGGCAAGGCCCTCACCGTCGAGGTGACCGCGACGGCAGCCGCGCTGGCGCCGGGGACCGCCTCGTCGGCCCCCTCCGCCGGGGTGGCGCGCCGCCCGTACGCGGGGTCGGTCACGGTGTCGGGGAAGCCGGTGGTGGCGCGACGGCTGCAGGTCGTGATCGTCACCCGCGACCCGGTCGCCCCGACGGTGCGCGTGCGCTGGTACGCCGGTACGAAGCTGGTCGCCACCGGTGCGCGGCTGAAGCTGACCCGGGCGTTGGTGGCCAAGCGGATCCGCGCGAAGGTCACCTTCACCCACCCGTACCGGACCACGGTGACCCGGACCACGCCGTACACCGCCCGCGTCCGTCGCTGAGCCTGCGCCGTCGAGCCTGCACCGTTGAGCCTGCGCCGGGCGACAGCCCCTGCCGCCTAGGATCGCCGGGTGGTCTGGCTGCTCGTCGTGCTGTTGCTCCTCTGGGTCGCCCTGGGCCCGTGGGTGCCGGTGGCGGCGGCGGTGCTGATGCTGGTGCCGCGGATCCGCTGGTGGGTGCTCGACCGGGTGCGGCTGAGCCCCCGCGTCGCGGGCACCGGTGCCGCCGTGCTCGCCGTCGTGGTGGGCGTCGGCCTCGTGCTGCCCGCGGGGATGCTGCCCGTCCCGCGGAGCCCCGGGATCGCGGTGGCCCCCTCGTACCTGGGCCGGCCGGCCATCGCGGCACCCGTCAACGCCGCGGACCCGCCGCAGCACCCGCACCTGGCCCGCAACGGCACCAGCGGTGCGGCCAACGACGCGTGGGGGACGGGCGCCTACGCGTGGGAGGGACCGCTCGGCCGGGAACCCGAGGTCGACACCGGCTGGTACGGGCTGGAGCAGTGCGCGGCCTCGGCCCTCGACGCCCACGACAGGCTGGTCGCGCTGTGCCGCGAGCGGTCCGGGCCGACCCTGCGCATCCTCGACCCCGGGTCGATGCGGGTGCTGGCCTCCAAGGAGCTGCCGGAGTGGGCGGAGGACGAGGAGGCCGGCCAGCGGGTCTGCGCCTCGGCGGTGCACGTCGACGCCGAGGGACGCGTCGTGCTGGCCACCACGGACCAGCGAGTCCTCGCCGTCACCACCGCCGACGGGGACGACCAGGCGCAGCTGAGCACCGCGGACAGCTGGGACCTCGCGCCGTACGTGCCGCAGGGCGACTGCCTCGTCGCGCTGCTCCCGGACTGGGGCGGTCGGCTGTGGTGGGTGAGCCGGCAGGGCCTGGTCGGCACGCTGGCGTCGCACTCCGGTGACGTGCGCGTCCTCGACCTGGACGAGCAGGTGACGAACGGACTGGTCACCGACGAGGACGGCGGCACGTACGTGGTCACCGACCGCGCGTTGTACCGCCTCACCAGCGGCGCCGAGGGGATGCCGCAGGTCTCGTGGCGGCGGACGTACGACCGGGGGACGGAGGCCAAGAAGGGCCAGGTCGTCCGCGGCAGCGGCACCGGCCCGGTCCTCCTGGGCGCCGGGGTGGTGGCGTTCGCGGACAACGCGGAGCCGCGGATGAACGTGGTCTTCGTCCGCCGCGACGACGGCAGCGAGATCTGCCGCCACCCCGTCTTCGAGGAGGGGGCCAGCGCCACGGAGGCGTCCCTCGTCTCGGTCGGCGGCGGTGTGGTCGTGGAGAACAACCACGGGTACACCGGCCCGCTGCGCACCGTCCTGGGCCGCGCCACCTCGCCCGGGTTCGCGCGCGTCGACCTGGACGGCACCGACTGCTCGGTGGCGTGGACGAGTGACGCGGTCGCGGCGTCCGGTGCACCGAAGGTGTCGTGGGCCAACGGCCTGCTCTACGCGTACACGAAGCGGCCGACCTGGTGGGGCGTGTCGGCCTGGTACGTCACCGCGTTCGACGTCCACACGGGGCGACGCCGGTTCAGCGTCCGCACCGGGACGGGGATGGCGTTCAACAACGACCACGCCCCGCTGACCCTCACCCCCGACGGTTCGCTGTACGTGGCGACCCTGACCGGCCTGGTGCGGGTGCGCGACCGGCGCTGAGCAGCCCCGTCAGGGAGCGGCCCGGTCACGGCCAGCGCAGCCCGACGGTCTCCTCGCTGATCTCCCACAGGCGCCGTTGCGCCATCTCGTCCCGGGCGAGCCGGGTGGGCGTGACCACGGTGGGTTCGCCGGAGAGCTCCCCGAGGCCGCGCGGTCCGACGTACGTGCCGCCGGGCAGGTCGCCGGTGGCGGCGAGCAGCGTCGGCCAGGCGCCCCGGGCGGCGCTCTGCGAGACGGCACGGATGGTGCCGTCGAGGATGGACGCGCGCCGCCGCGACGAGGCGGGGACCTGGGTGTTGACGGCCAGGTGGGTGCCCGCCATGCCCGGGTGGGCGGCCAGGGCCTTGACGGGCAGCTCGGCGGCCCGCAGCCGACGCTCGAGCTCGTAGGTGAACAGCAGGTTGGCGAGCTTGGACTGCCCGTACGACTGCCAGCGCTGGTAGGCGTGCTCGGGTCGGCGCGGGTCCTCCAGCGGGGCCCGTCGTGCCAGGCGGTGCAGCTGCGAGGAGACGGTGACGACGCGGGCGTCGAAGCTGGCCCTCAGCGCTGGGAGCAGCAGGCCGGTGAGCAGGAACGGGCCGAAGTGGTTGGTCGCCATCTGCTGCTCGATGCCGTCGACCGTCCGCGCGTGCGGAGGCGCCATGATGCCGGCGTTGTTGACGAGCATGTCGAGGTGTGGAGTGCGGCCGAGCACGTCCTCGGCCCCGACGCGCACGGACTCGAAGGAGGCCAGGTCGAGCAGCACCTCGTCCACGCGGGCGTCGGAGACCTTGATCCGGATCTCGGTGGCCGCGGCCGCGACCTTGGCCCGGTTGCGTCCGGCGAGCATGACGCGGGCGCCGTGGCGGGCCAGCTCGAGGGCGGTGTGGAAGCCCAGCCCGCCCAGGGTGGGGCCGGTGACCAGCGCGGTGACGTGGCTCTGGTCGCCCATGTCCTCGGGGCGCCAGGTGCCGGGCGCGACCGGACGCGGGGAGGGCTGGCTCACGGCGTCACCGCCAGTGACGACAGCAGCCTCTCGCCCAGCTCGGCGTCCCCGGACACCTCGAACCCCTCGGTGGGGCGCCCCCGGCCACCCGCCATGCGCGTGTAGGCGGCGCGGTCGGCGCGCAGCCGTACGGTCGGGTCGGTCGGTACCTCGGCGAGCCGCTGGCCGCGGCCGTCCTCACCGACGGTGGCCGCGACCGGGTCGTGGCCGACGACCTCGACCACGACGGTCGTGCCGGTCGGCAGCGCGGCGCGCTTGGCGACGACGTACGGCAGGCTGGCCAGGAAGACGTCGGTGACGTGCGCGGCGCCGGCCGAGTCGAGGCCGCCGGGTACGCCGACGGCGCGGCGGACGTCCTGCTCGTGCATCCAGAGGTCGAGCGGGCGGTTGCTCAGCAGCGTGCGCGTGGACCAGCCCAGCGCGCCGAAGAGTCCGGGAGCGGGCGCCTCGGGGTCGGTGGGAGGGTCGGCCAGCAGGGCCGTGTGCCGGGCGGTGGTGGACTCGCGGATCTCGTTGACGAGGTCGTCGCGGCTGGCGCCCCGCCGCGCCACGACACCCTGCTCGGTGAACTGGCCCATGGGGCTGCGGACGTGGTCGGCCTCGCCGATCGCCACGTCGTCGTGGTCGGCCCCGGCGAGCAGCGCCTCGAGGTGGGCGATGTGCGCGACCACCGCGTGCACGTCCCACCCGGGCAGGTCGGTGGGCAGCGCCCACGACTCGGCTGGGATCTCCTCGACCAGGTGGGTGAAGTCCTCGACGGCGCTCCACCAGGTGTCGACGTACCGGCTCAGTTCACTCATGTCCGGCAGCCTAGGGGGCCGTGCCGACAGCGACCGGGAGGGTCACGGGCTGGTCTGGCCCGGCAGGGTCAGGACTGTCGGAGCCA
>NZ_JBJEHY010000125.1:0-10474 GCF_051876515.1 Nocardioides sp.
GACCTTCCACTGTCCGCCTGCGCGGGCTGGAAGGCAAGGTCCCGGGGGGTCAGTGGAGGCCCGCCGATGTGACCCCTTGCGGAGTGGCCCACGTCACCCCCATACTGGACACATGTCCAGTCACGTGTCCATTGCGCCGCGGCAGGGCCTCAACGCCCGCCAGGCCGAGACCGTCGACCGGCTGCTGCGTGCGGGGCAGGCCGTGCTCGAGGAGGTCGGCCCCGAGGAGCTGACCATCCGCACCGTCGCCGCGCGCGCCGGCGTCAGCCCCGCCACCGCTTACACGTACCTCGCCTCGAAGAACCACCTGTTCGCCGAGATCTACCTGCGCCACGTGATCGACAACCCCGGGCCCGTCGTCGACGGGGGGCCCACGCAGCGCCTCTCGGCGGTCGTACGGCACCTCGCCGAGACGCTGCTCGCCACCGCCCACCTGGCCGCCGCCGCCAACACCGCGCTGCTGGCCAGCGACCCCGAGGTCGACCGTCTGCGGCTGGCCATCGGCAACGAGTTCTGGCGCCGGTTCTCCGGCGCGCTCGGCGAGGCCACGGACCCCGACGTGATGGACGCGGTGATGTTCGCGTTCTCCGGGGCCCTGCTCCAGGCCGGGATGGGGCTGCTCGACACCGACAACACGCTCGTCCGACTCGACCGAGTCGTGGAGATCGCCACGAGAGGGCTCGCATGACCGTCACCGACCAGCCGGACACCGGCATCGACTTCGACATCTACGACCACGCGGTCCAGGACGACCCGTACCCGCTCTTCGCGCGGCTGCGCGACGAGGCGCCGGTATTCCACAACACCGAGCACGACTACTGGGTCCTGTCGCGGCACGCCGACGTGTACGACGCCACCCGCGACGACGAGTCGTTCTCCAACGCCAACGGGGTCTCCATCGACGCCTCGGCGTGGAACCGCCACGCGCACACCGTGATGTCGTTCCTCGCGATGGACCCCCCGGAGCAGGTACGCCTGCGTCGCCTGGTCTCCAAGGGGTTCACGCCCCGCCGGGTCCGCGAGCTCGGTCCGCTCGTGCAGCGGCTCACCCACACGTACCTCGACGAGGCCGTGGGTCGCGAGGAGATCGACTGGATCGGCGACGTCGCGGGCCGGATCCCGATGGACGTCATCTCCGACATGATGGGCGTGCCGGCGGCCGACCGCGACGAGGTGCGTCGCCAGGCCGACCTGCTGGTGCACCGCGAGGACGGCCTGCGCGACGTGCCGCCCGCCGGCATGGAGGCCGCGGGCTGGCTCTTCAGCTACTACGCCGACTTCGTGGCCGAGAAGAAGAAGGGCGCCACCGGCGACGACCTCACCACCGCCCTCATCCTCGCCGAGGACGAGGGCCAGCGGATGACGGACCAGGAGATCACGGCGTTCCTGTTCCTCATGGTGGTGGCGGGCAACGAGACCACGACCAAGCTGCTCGGCAACGCCATGTTCCACCTCACCCAGCACCCCGACCAGCTGGCCGAGGTGATCGCGGACCACGACCTGGTCGACCCGTGGGTCGAGGAGACGTTGCGCCACGACACCTCCAGCCAGTTCATCGCCCGGCTGGTCACGCAGGACTGGACCCGCCACGGCGTCACCGTCCCGGCCGGCAGCCAGCTGATGTTCGCCCTCGGCGCGGCCAACCACGACGACCGGGTCTTCACCGACCCCGAGCGGTTCGACATCCACCGCGACCCCGACGAGTTCGGCAAGATCCTCAGCTTCGGCGGCGGACGGCACTTCTGCCTCGGCGCCAACCTGGCCCGCCTCGAGGCCCGTCTCGTGCTGCGCGAGCTGCTGAGCCGTACCCGCTCGATCCAGGTCGACCACTCCCGTGCCGTGCGCTTCTACTCCGCCAACGTGCGCGGCTTCGCCCACCTCCCGATGCGACTGGAGATCAGCTGATGGCCAAGCCCGTCCACCCCGTCCGCCGTCCGGCCGTCGTCACCGGTGCCTCGTCCGGGATCGGCGCGGAGACCGCCCGGGCGTTCGCCGCGGCCGGGATCCCGGTCGCCCTGGGTGCCCGTCGCGTCGAGCAGTGCGAGGAGATCGCTGCCGAGCTCCGCGCCGCCGGCGGCGAGGCCGTGGCCCACCGCCTCGACATGTCCAGCGACGGCTCGGTCGCCGAGTTCGCCGAGAAGGTCCGCGCCGACCTGGGCGACGTCGAGATCGTCGTCAGCAACGCCGGCGTCGTGGGCCCGGGGGCGCTGGTCGAGATCTCCTCGGAGCGGTTCGCCGACGAGATCGACGTCAACCTCGTCGGCGCCCACCGGCTGGTGAGCACCTTCGGTCCCGGCATGGTCGAGCGCCAGCGCGGCGACATCGTCTTCGTCTCCTCCGACGTGGCCGTGCGCGCCCGTCCGTTCATGGCCGCGTACGCCGCCAGCAAGTGGGGGCTGGAGGGCATGGTCAGCGCCCTGCAGATGGAGCTCGAGGGCACCGGCGTCCGCGCCTCCCTCGTACGCCCCGGGCCCACCTGGAGCGGGATGGGCGCCGACTGGGACGCCGACCTCGGCGCCTTCGTCCTCAACCAGTGGGTGAAGTTCGGTTTCGCGCGGCACCCGCACTTCCTCAAGGCGCGCGCCCAGGCCGACGCCATCACCACCATCGTCACGGCGCCCCGCGGCGTCCACCTCAGCCTCATCGACGTCAACCCCGAAGCTCCCCTGGAGAAGCCATGACCACCGACACCACACGCACCGCGGCGGAGCACCTCGCCGAGATCCCGCTGGTCTCCGCCGTCATCGACGACCAGAGCCCCGAGGTTCCCGACATCATCAAGGGCACCGGCCACCTGCCGGACATGCGGGTCGACCCCGTCGGCCTCTTCGACCGGGTGCGCGCCGAGTGCGGCGACATCGGCCGGTTCCGGATCGCCGACAAGGACGTCGTCCTGGTCACGGGTGCCGAGGCCAACGAGGCCTTCTTCCGGGCGCCCGACGACCTGCTCGACCAGGCGGCCGCTTACCCGTTCATGACCCCGATCTTCGGGAAGGGCGTCGTCTTCGACGCCTCCCCGGAGGAGCGCCAGCAGATGCTGAAGAACCAGGCGCTGCGCGGCGACATGATGCGCGGGCACGCCCAGACCATCGAGGCCGAGATCCGCCGCATGGTCGCCGGCTGGGGCGACGAGGGCGAGATCGACCTGCTCGACTTCTTCGCCGAGCTCACGATCTACACCACCTCGGCGTGCCTGATCGGCAAGCCGTTCCGCGAGGCCCTCGACGGGCGGTTCGCCGAGGTCTTCCACGAGCTGGAGTCGGGCACGGACGCGATCGCGTACGTCGACGCGTACGCCGACATCTCCTCGTTCCGGCAGCGCGACGCCGCCCGGGCCAAGCTCGTCGACATGATCCAGGTGATCCTGGACGAGCGGATCGCGCGCGGGAAGGTGCCGCGGGAGGAGCGCGACCTGCTCGACGTGCTGATCGCGGTCGGCACGGACGCCGAGATCGTGACCGGCATCTTCATCTCGATGATGTTCGCCGGTCACCACACTTCCTCGGGCACCGCCTCGTGGGCCATGATCGAGCTGCTGCGCCACCCCGAGGTGATGGAGCAGGTCGTCGCCGAGCTCGACGAGCTGTACACCCCTGGCGAGGACGGCGAGGTGCCCGAGGTCTCGTTCCAGGCGCTGCGCTCGATCCCGGTGCTGGAGGCCTCCTTCAAGGAGACGCTGCGCCTGCACCCGCCGCTGATCGTGCTGATGCGGCTGGTGAAGGAGAACTTCGAGGTGCTGGGCCGGACCATCCCCGCCGGCACCCTGATCGCCGCGTCGCCGAAGGTGTCCAACAGGATCCCCGAGGACTTCCCGGACCCCGAGACCTTCAACCCTGGACGCTACATCGACCCCCACCAGGAGGACCTGCAGAACCGCTGGACCTGGATCCCGTTCGGCGCCGGCAAGCACCGCTGCGTGGGCAACGCGTTCGCGATGATGCAGATGAAGGCGATCTTCTCGGTGATCCTGCGGGACTTCGAGTTCGCACCCGCCCAGGACCTGGACTCGTACCACGACGACATGTCGAAGATGGTCATCCAGATCGCCCGCCCCTGCCGCGTGACGTACCGACGCCGCGAGGGTCGCTGACATGAAGGTCGTCGCCGACACCAGCGTCTGCCAGGGCCACCAGCTCTGCCAGGGCGAGGCGCCCACCGTCTTCGGGTTCGACGAGGACGCCGACGTGGTGGTCCTGCTCGACGAGCACCCCGACGAGTCGCTGCGACGCGACGTGACCATGGCCGTGAAGTACTGCCCGGCCTTCGCCCTTTCCATCGAGGAGGACTGAGGAACATGAGTGAGAGCAACCTGACGAGGGCCGAGATCGAGGAGTTCTGGGCCGGCTGGCTCCAGGGCAACCGCGACGTCGAGGAGAGCGGGGACTGGCGGCCGCTGGCCGAGTTCTACGCCGAGGACGGCAACTACGGCTGGATGTACCACCCCGACGAGCACTTCATGGCCGTGGGCCGCGACCAGATCCGCGACTGGGCCATCGGCATCGAGATGGACGGCCTGGACGGCTGGCACTACGACTACGTCTGCACGATGATCGACGAGACCAAGAACATGGTCCTCGGGTTCTGGCAGCAGAAGTCCGGCATCATCAACGACGAGACCGGCGAGGAGTACGAGATCCGCGGCATCGGCGGCTCGTGGTTCGGCCTCAAGCGGGTCACCGAGGGCGCGGACGCCGGCCAGGTCAAGATCGACTGGCAGCGCGACTGGTTCGACCTGCCCTCGACCACGAGCACGTTCATCGAGATCCTCAAGGCCGGAAAGGCGCCCGACACCCTGCTCAAGCGGATGGAGACCGGGGCCAAGGGCATGGAGCTGCCCGGGCACTACCGCTACGCCGACCTCACCTCCACGCTGTGGCCGCCGCCGGTCGCCGCGGGTGAGTACGTGACGCAGGCCGCGGCGCCGGAGGTGACCGCATGAGCACCCGTACGCCCACCAACCCGCCCGCGCGCCAGCTGGTCGACGGCAAGCTGACCGAGGCCTCCGACGGCGCGACGTACCCGATCCTCAACCCGGCCACCGGCCAGGAGATCGGTGTCGCGCCCGACAGCACCGCCGACGACGTGGAGGCGGCGATCGCCGCGGCGCGCCGCGCCTTCGACGAGACCGACTGGTCGACCAACCTGGAGCTGCGGGTGCGCTGCCTGCGCCAGCTGCACACGGCGCTGGTCGACAACGCCGAGCTGATGCGGGCGCTGACCACCGCCGAGGTGGGTGCGCCCGCGATGCTGACCTCCGGCCCGCAGTACGACGCACCCGTCGAGACGGTCCGCTGGGTCGCCGACCTGGCGGAGTCGTACGCCTGGGAGACGGACCTCGGCATCGGTGAGGTCATGGGCGTACGCAGCCGCCGCACGGTTCGCCGCGAGCCCATCGGCGTGGTCGCCGCGATCACGCCGTGGAACTTCCCCAACCAGATCAACCTGTCCAAGATCGCTCCGGCGCTCGCGGCCGGGTGCACGGTCGTGCTCAAGCCTGCTCCCGACACCCCCTGGCTGGCCGCGGAGCTGGGCCGTCTCGCCGTCGAGTGCACCGACATGCCCGCGGGCGTGTTCAACGTGGTCATGCCCCGCGACAACTCGGTGGCCGCCGTGCTGGCCAGCGATCCCCGCATCGACCTGGTCTCCTTCACCGGCTCCACCAACACCGGCCGGGCGATCGCCGCGGCCGCGGCGCCGACGCTGAAGAAGATCTTCCTGGAGCTGGGCGGCAAGTCTGCCGCGATCGTCCTGGACGACGCGGACGTCGCGGCGGCGGCGAGCATGGCCGCCTTCTCCGTGGCCGTGCACGCCGGCCAGGGCTGCGCCCTGACCACGCGCCTGCTGGTGCCGCGGGAGTCGTACGACGCGGCCGTCGAGTCGGCTGCCGGCACGATGGCGATGCTGGGTGCGAACGACCCGGCGGACGGCGGCACGGTGTGCGGTCCCGTGATCTCGCAGGTCCAGCGCGACCGGATCAAGGGTTACCTCGACCTGGCTCTCGAGGAGGGTGGGCGCTTCGCCACGGGCGGCTCCGTCGCGGTCCAGACGGGCGAGCTGGAGGGCGGCTTCTGGATCGAGCCCACCGTGATCGCGGGCCTCGACAACACCGCCCGGGTGGCCCGCGAGGAGATCTTCGGGCCCGTGCTGGTGGTGATCCCGCACGACGGCGACGACGACGCGGTCGCGATCGCCAACGACTCGGAGTTCGGCCTGTCCGGCTCGGTCGAGTCCGGCGACCCGGCCCGCGCGCACGCGGTGGCACGACGCATCCGCACCGGGACGATGGGCGTCAACGGCGGCCAGTGGTTCGGCGTCGACGCCCCGTTCGGCGGCTACAAGCAGTCCGGCATCGGCCGCGAGATGGGTGTGGCCGGCTTCGAGGAGTACCTCGAGATCAAGACCATCGCAGAGGGAGTGAAGTGAGCATGGCTGGCACTGCTGCAGGACAGCTCGACGGCAAGGTCGTCATCGTCACCGGGGCCGCGCAGGGCATCGGCGAGGCGTACGCGAAGGGGTTCGCCGCCCAGGGCGCGAGCGTCGTGGTCGCCGACCTCAACGCGGAGTCCGGGGAGAAGGTCGCCGCGGCGATCAACGAGGCGGCCGGAACGGGGGCTGGTCGAGCCATCTTCGTGTCGACCGACGTCTCCTCGGCCGACTCGGCCGCGGCGTGCGTGGCGCGTACGGTCGAGGAGTTCGGTGGTCTCGACGGACTGGTCAACAACGCCGCCATCTACGGCGACATGGCCTTCGACCTGCTCATCACCGTCGACTGGGACTACTACAAGAAGTTCATGTCCGTGAACTTCGACGGCGCCCTGGTGATGACGCGGGCCGCGTTCGGCGAGATGCAGAAGCGTGGCGGCGGCTCGATCGTCAACCAGTCCTCGACGGCGGCGTACCTGTACTCCGGCTTCTACGGTCTGGCCAAGTCCGGCGTCAACGGCCTCACCCAGCAGCTCGCCCACGAGCTCGGCGGCATGAGGATCCGGGTCAACGCGATCGCGCCCGGACCGACCGACACGGCCGCGACCCGTACCCAGGCCGGAGACGCGTCGAAGGAGCTGGTGAAGAACCTCGCGATCAAGCGGATGGGGCAGCCGGAGGACATGGTCGGTGCGGCCGCGTTCCTGCTCTCCGACGCGGCGTCGTGGGTGACCGGCCAGATCCTGGCGGTCGACGGCGGACAGACGTTCCGGCCGTGACCGGGGCCTCGACAGGAGAAACCATGAGAGTCGGGTTCATCGGGCTGGGCAACATCGGCAAGCCGATGGCGCTGCGGCTGGCCGGGGC
The DNA here is from genome assembly GCF_051876515.1 of Nocardioides sp. Lineage (GTDB taxonomy): Bacteria > Actinomycetota > Actinomycetes > Propionibacteriales > Nocardioidaceae > Nocardioides. The sequence goes on from NZ_JBJEHY010000125.1 coordinate 7,291, forward strand.
CGAGGGCATCGAGCTGTCGGTGTACGACGTGGCTCCCGAGCCGGTGGCCGAGCTGGTCGCCGCCGGGGCGCACGCGTCGAGCAGCGTCGCCTCGCTGGCCCTCAACAGCGACGTCATCTGCGTGATGGTGCGCGACGACGACCAGGTGCGTGACGTGCTGGGCGCGGTCCTCGGGGTCGCCGGGGACGCGCAGACCGTGGTGATCCACTCGACGGTGGCGCCGACCACCCCTTCCGCACTGGCCGACACGGCCGGGCGGCACGGGGTGAAGGTGCTCGACGCGCCCGTCTCCGGTGGCGCCATGGGGGCCGCCGAGGGCACGCTGGCGATCATGGTCGGCGGCGAGGCGGAGGCGTTCGAGGCGGCCCGGCCCGCCCTGGAGGTCATGGGCAGCAAGGTCGTCCACGCCGGCCCGATCGGCGCGGGCACAAAGTTCAAGCTGGCCCGCAACCTCATGCACTTCGTCTCGTTCACGGCGGCGACCGAGGCGCAGCGCCTGGCCGAGGCGGCGGGGCTCGACCTCGTCGAGCTCGGCAACGTCGTACGCCACACGGACGCGATCACCGGCGGACCGGGCGCGATCATGCACCGCGCCACCACGGCCGAGCTCGAGGAGTCGGACTTCTGGTTCGGGGTGTTCGACCACGTGCGCGCGCTGGGGGAGAAGGACCTGACGTTCGCGCTCCGGCTCGCCGACGACCTCGGGGTCGAGACGCCGCTGGCACGGTTGGCACTGGAGCGGCTCGCGGGAGGGCTCGGCCTGCCCGCCCCGGGGGCCCCGCTGGTTGAGCCTGTCGAAACCAAGGAGAAGTGACATGAGTGGCAAGTTCGACGAACTCCCCGCCCAGCGCCGGATCGGCCTGGAGAAGATGGAGACGGTCTACGGGTTCGACATGACCGACGGCGAGGGCGACTTCTTCCGCTACACCGCCGACCACCTCTTCGCCGACATCTGGACGCGTCCGGGCCTCTCCGACCGCGACCGCCGGCTGCTGCTGATCGGGCTGCTGGCGGGCACGGGCGGGCACGACGTGCTGGGCATCCAGATCCCCGCCGCGTACGCCAACGGGGAGCTCGACGACGAGGGCCTGCGCGAGATCGTGGTCTTCCTGTCGCACTACGCGGGCTGGCCCAACGGGGCGCGGATCAACTCGGTCGTGGAGGACACGATCGCCAAGGCGGCGCGCGCCCGGGCGAAGGCGGAGCGGCTCGCCGCGGAGGCGGACGCGGACGCCGACCAGGAGTCGGGCGAGTGACGTCGAGGTACGCGGCGCTGAGCCGTGAGGAGCTGGCGGTCCTGCTGCCCGAGCTGCTGCTGATCGGCCAGCTCATCGACCGCTCCGGGATGGCGTGGTGCATCAGCGCCTTCGGGCGCGACGAGATGGCGCAGGTCGCGATCGACGAGTGGGCGGCGTCCTCGCCGGTGTACACCCGGCGGATGCAGAAGGCGCTGCGCTACGAGGGTGACGACATCATCACCATCTTCAAGGGGCTGCAGCTCGACATCGGGGCGCCGCCGCAGTTCATGGACTTCCGCTACACCGTCCACGACCGCTGGAACGGAGAGTTCCACCTGGACCACTGCGGCGCGCTCATGGACGTCGAGCCGATGGGCGACGACTACGTCAAGGCGATGTGCCACGACATCGAGGACCCGACCTTCGACGCGACCGCGGTCGCCACGAACCCGAAGGCCCAGGTCCGGCCGATCCACCGGCCGCCGCGGGTCCCGGCCGACCGCGACCCGCACTGTGCGTGGACGGTGATCATCGACGAGTCGTACCCGGACGCGCCGATCCACCCCGAGCTCGCCACGGTGGCCGCGACCCGGGCCGCCACGCACGTCCTGGACGAGATCGTGCCGGGCGGCGGCGGGATGGACGCGTACGACGGGCCGCTGCTGAGCGACCTCGACTTCGCCGACTTCTCGCGCGCGGCGCTGGTGCGGATGGCGGACGAGGTCTGCCTGCAGATGCATCTGCTGGTGCTGTCGTTCCGGATCGCGGTGGACAAGCGCGCCACGGACGTGGAGTCGGCCACCAAGATCGCCACGAAGCAGCTCATCGGGATCTCCGGGATCGCCGCCGAGCGGATCCGGGCGGCGCTGGGGATCGACCCGACGGTCGAGGGGGCGCTGCGCGTGGCCGCGCTGCACCCGCTGCTCAACCCGTATGGCTACGTGCCGACCACGTTCGACGACCAGGCCGGCACGATCACGGTCACGGCGGGTGACTCGTACGCCGACGGCGGCTGGATCAGCCTCCTCGGGCCGGGTCGCGAGCGGCCGCTGGAGGCCCTGCTGCGCGGGGTGCACCCGCAGTTCGGGGTCGAGGTCACCGGCGACGACAGCGCCTGGACGGCGCGGGTCGTGGTCGAGGACCTGCCCGGCAAGCCGATCGACGAGGTCGAGGTGACCCGCTTCTCGACGGGTGCGGGGTTCGCGTTCGAGCCGCGGCGGTCGCTTCCCCTGTACGTGGTCTGAGGTCAGCCGCGCACGGAGAGGGAGCGCGTGGCCGCCCGGCCGTTGGTGCCCACCCAGGTGAGGGTGAAGCGGTACTTGGCTCCCTGGTCGGCGTCCACGATGCTGCACGACATCATCTTGTTGCTGCGGTAGTCGTGGACCTGACCGACCCGTCCCAGGCTCACCGTCGCCCGGTAGCCGCGGACGAGGTGGACGCAGAGCTGGTTGGTGGCCGGCAGCCAGTAGCCGGTGGCGCGGGGCTTGCCCCCGATGGTCACGAAGAGCGTGTCCTGGGCGTGCGCGGGGACGGTGGTCATCGTGGTCAGTGCCGCGGTGGCCGCGCCAGCGGCGACGAGTGTGTGGACGGTGCGCTTCATCGTGGTCTCTGCTTCCCCCGGTCGGACGGCGCGAGCGCCGTACGTCTGGCTCCACGCTAGGCGGGAGGTGGTGACAAGGCCAAACGAGTTGCGGTCGGCCGCGGTGGCGGGGCAGAAGACGACCCTCCCCAAGTGGACTGGAACACGTTACATTTCTGGCCGTGACCACACCTGACGTCCTCGCTCCGGCCCAGCTCGGCCCCGTGACCCTGCGCAACCGCGTCGTGAAGGCTGCGACGTTCGAGGGCAAGACCCCCCAGGGGCAGGTCACCCAGGAGCTGGTCGACTTCCACACCGCGGTCGGCCGTGGCGGCGTCGGGATGACGACCGTCGCGTACCCCGCGGT
>NZ_JBJEHY010000126.1:0-10432 GCF_051876515.1 Nocardioides sp.
GTTCTTCGAGCGCTTCCTCAACCCCGAGCGCCCCTCGATGCCTGACTTCGACATCGACTTCGACGACGCCCGCCGCGGCGAGGTCATCGCGTACGTCACCGAGAAGTACGGCGCCGAGCGCGTGGCCCAGATCGCCACCTTCGGCCGCCTCAAGGCCAAGGCAGCGATCAAGGACGCCGCCCGCGTCCTCGACCACGGCTTCGCCATCGGCGACCGCATCACCAAGGCGCTGCCGGCCGACGTGATGGGCAAGGGCGTCGCGCTCAAGGACCTGTTCAACGAGGACCACAAGCGTTACGGCGAGGGCGGCGAGTTCCGCACGCTCTACGAGCAGGACCCCGAGGTCCGCACGATCTACCAGACCGCGGTCGGTCTGGAGGGACAGATCCGCAACTGGGGCGTGCACGCCGCGGGCGTGATCATGTCGAGCGAGCCGTTGCTCGACATCGTCCCGATCATGTCGCGTCCGCAGGACGGCGCGGTCATCACCCAGTTCGACTACCCGATGTGCGAGTCGCTGGGCCTGGTCAAGATGGACTTCCTGGGTCTGTCCAACCTCCGCATCCTCGAGGACGCGCTGGCCAACATCCGCGCGAACCGCAACGAGGAGGTCGTCCTCGAAGAGCTGCCGTTCGACGACGTGGCCACCTACGAGCTCATGGGCCGCGGTGACACCCTCGGCGTCTTCCAGCTCGATGGTCAGGGCATGCGGGCACTGCTGCGCTCGATGCTCCCCGACAAGTTCGCCGACATCACGGCCGTCTCGGCGCTCTACCGCCCGGGCCCGATGGGTGCGGACTCGCACAACAAGTACGCCCGCCGCAAGAACGGCCGGGAGCCGATCGAGCCGATCCACCCCGCGCTCGCGGAGGCGTTGGAGCCGGTCCTGGGGGAGACGTACGGCCTGATCGTCTACCAGGAGCAGGTGATGGCGATCGCCCAGGTGCTGGCCGGCTTCACGCTGGGTGCGGCCGACAACCTGCGCCGCGCCATGGGCAAGAAGAAGAAGGAGGAGCTCGACAAGCAGTACGCCGGGTTCCAGGCCGGCATGCTCGAGCGCGGCTACCCGCAGGCGGCGATCTCGACGCTGTGGGAGATCCTGCTCCCGTTCTCCGACTACGCCTTCAACAAGTCGCACTCGGCCGCGTACGGCGTCATCACGTACTGGACCGCCTACCTCAAGGCCAACTACCCCACCGAGTACATGGCTGCGCTCCTGACGTCCGTGAAGGACGACAAGGACAAGATGGCGATCTACCTCAACGAGTGCCGCCGGATGCGCATCCAGGTGTTCCCGCCCGACGTCAACGAGTCGGCCCACAACTTCACCGCCGTGGGCAAGGACATCCGCTTCGGCCTGACCGCCGTGCGCAACGTCGGCTCCAACGTGGTCGACGGGATCGTCGAGGCCCGCGAGAGCAAGGGACGGTTCGGTGACTTCAACGACTTCCTGTCCAAGGTGCCGGCCCAGGTCTGCAACAAGCGGGTCATCGACTCCCTGATCAAGTCCGGCGCCTTCGACGACATGAAGCACGTGCGGCGCGCCCTCGTCGCGGTCCACGAGACCGCGGTCGACCAGTACGTCGACATCAAGAAGAACGAGGCGATCGGGCAGGACTCCCTCTTCGCCGGTCTCGGTGACGACGACGGCGACGGGGGGTTCGGCGTGAGCGTCGAGATCCCCGAGATCGACGAGTGGGACAAGATGACGCTGCTGGGCCACGAGCGCGACATGTTGGGCCTCTACGTCTCCGACCACCCGTTGATGGGGCTCGAGCACGTCCTGTCCCAGGGCACCGACTGCACGATCGGCCAGCTCCTCGTCGACGAGGACCGCCCGCACAACACGACGTTGACGGTCAGCGGCCTGGTCACCTCCGTGCAGCGCAAGATCACCAAGCGCGGCGACCCGTGGGCGACGCTGACGCTGGAGGACCTCGACGGTGCCATCGAGGTGCTCCTCTTCCCGAGCGCGTACCAGCTCGCCTCCCCGTACCTCGTGGAGGACGCCATCATCCGGGTCAAGGGGCAGCTCTCCCGCGACAAGGAGCAGCCGGAGCTGCGCGGGCAGGAGGTCACCGTCCCCGACCTGAGCACCGGGCCCTCGGGCCCCGTGGTCATCAGCATCCCCTCGACGCGGTGCACCCCGCCGGTGGTCGACCAGCTGCGTGACGTGCTCGGCACGCACCCGGGGATGACCGAGGTGCAGCTGCGTCTGGTCACCCGGACCTCGACCAAGGTGATGCGACTGCCTGACGGGCTGCGGGTGACCCCGAGCGGCGCCCTGTTCGCGGACCTCAAGCAGCTCCTCGGCCCGGGGTGCCTCACGTGAGGACGGGGGCCCGTACGGTCGCGGTCCTGCTGGCCTGTGCCGTGCCACTGGGCGCGGTCCTGGGGCTGCTCTGGAACTGGTGGTGGAGCCCGCCGTTGGGTGTCGTCTACGGGGGCGAGTGGTTCCTCCAGCCGGCGGGTCCCGACCTCTCCTTCGACGGGACCGCCCTGTACGTCCTCATCGGGGCCGTGGCGGGACTCGTCGCCGGGGTCGTGGCCGGACACCTCACCAAGGGGCAGGAGATCGCGACGCTCGTCGGCGTCACCTGCGGGGCATTCGTCGCCGCCTGGGTGATGTTCCTGGTCGGTCAGGCCCTCGGCCCTGCCGACCCGCAGGTGCTGGCGGCCCACCAGGAGGACCTCGCCACACTGCCGGCGCGCCTCGGTGTGGGGGAGGAGACCCGGTTCGCCCCGTTCGGCACGACTGCCGTCCTCGCCCTGCCCGTGGGCGCCGTCCTCGGACTCGCCACGAGCCTCCTGACGTACCAGGGGCGCGGACGCCGCACGGGGCTCGACGGCACGGAGTGACCTCAGCCTCACGGGCGCCGGTTAGGGTTGCCCGCGACTGGACCGGGTAAGAAGCCTTCCGGACCAGCAGACACAGACCCACGGGGGAGAGCTATGACCACGTACGACTCCGGCCCGGGCCCGTACCAGCCCGTGCCGCCCGCACCCGCCGCAGGCGGGGGCAACGGCAAGAAGATCGCGCTCATCGGTGGCCTCGGCGCTGGCGCGCTGGTCATCGGTGGTGGCGCCGTCGCCGCCACGATGTTCTTCAGCCAGGGCGCCCAGCCCGCCGAGGCGCTGCCGGCCGACACGATCGCGTACGCGAGCCTCGACCTGGACCCCAGCGGCAGCCAGAAGCTCGAGATCATCAACACGCTGCGCAAGTTCCCGGCGTTCACCGACCAGACCGACATCGACGCCGACAGCGACCTCATGGAGGAGCTGTTCAAGGAGGCGACCGAGTCGGGCGAGTGCACCGACCTCGACTACGCCAAGGACGTCAAGCCCTGGATCGGTTCGCGTGCCGCGGTCGCCGCGGTCGAGACCGGCGAGGACGAGCCCGCCCCGGTCGTCGTGCTGCACACGACGAACGGCACCAAGGCCGAGGACGGCATCGACAAGGTCGCCGAGGCCTGTGGTGGCGACACCTCTGAGGTGGGCGTCACGGTCAGCGGCGACTGGGTGATCTTCGGCGAGACCCAGGACATCACCGACGAGGTGGCCGAGGCCGCCAAGAAGGAGAGCCTGGCCGACGACGCCGACTACGGCCGCTGGACCGACGAGGCGGGCGGTGAGGCGATCCTCTCGGTCTACGTCTCCAAGCACGTGGCCGACTACGCCGACCAGCTGGCCGACCTCGGGTCGGGCTCCCTGGCCGGGGCGTCGCCCGACTTCTCCTCCTCCGACCTCGAGGACGACTTCAGCGACTTCGAGTCCGACGAGCCCACCGACCCGGCCACGTCCGAGGAGCTGCGCAAGACGCTCGAGGACTTCCAGGGTGCCGCGATGGCGCTGCGCTTCGACGACGGTGGCCTCGAGTTCGAGGTCGCCGGCGGCCTGCCCGACCAGGCCGAGTCGCTCTCCGGCAGCGGCGGTGCTGACCTGGTCTCCGGCCTGCCCGACGAGACGGTCGCGGCGCTGGGCATCGGCCTGGCCGACGGCTGGCTGGACAAGGCCGCCGAGCAGTTCGACGAGTCCGGCCTCTCCGAGTCCTCGCTGGAGGACACGCTGGCCGAGGTCGGTCTGAGCATCGACGACATCGAGAACGGCCTGGGCGAGGGCATCGCGCTCGCCCTCGGCAGCGGCCTCGACGTCGACGCCGTCGCCAACGGTGGCCCCGAGGACCTGCCCGCCGGCGTGGTGGTCAAGGCCGACGAGGGTGACGTCAACGACCTGATCACCAAGGTCGACGACTACATCACCGCGCAGGAGGGCCAGTCCCTCCTCGACACCTTCCCGTGGCTCCAGGCCGAGGCTGCCGGCGACAACGCTGTCATCAGCCCCCACGAGGGCTACCGCGGTGCGCTCACCGATCCCGAGGACACCCTCGGCGACACCTCCGAGTACAAGTCGGTCGTCGACGGGGACGCCCAAGGCGTCGTCTTCGTCAACTTCAACGCCGACGACGACTGGCTGGTCCGTCTGGCCGAGTCCGAGGGCGACGAGGACATCGTCGACAACGTGAAGCCGCTGGCCGCGTTCGGCATCTCGTGGTGGGTGGACGGCGACGTCAGCCACGGCAAGATCCGTCTGACCACCGACTGACACCCCGTACGGTCACGCGGCCCGTCCGGCACCTGCCGGGCGGGCCGCTGTGCGTCTCAGGTGTCCCGGCCGACCGGGGCCACGACGGCGTCGGTGAGGCGTACCAGCGCGTCGGGGGACAGCTCGACGTCGAGCCCCCGGCGACCGCCGGAGACGTACACCGTGGGGTGCTCGAGAGCCGAGGCGTCCACGACCGTGGGGTGCTGGCGCTTCTGGCCCAGGGGAGAGATGCCACCGACCACGTACCCGGTGGCGCGCTCCGCGGCCGCGACGTCAGCCATCGCGGCCTTGCTGCCGCCGACGGCGCGCGCCAGCGCCTTGAGGTCCAGCTGTCCCGAGACCGGAACGACGGCGACCGTCAGCCGCCCGTCGACGGTGGCCATGAGGGTCTTGAACACGCGCTCCGCGTCGACCCCGAGCAGCTCGGCGGCCTCGAGCCCGTACGAGGCCGCCCGCGGGTCGTGGTCGTAGGGGTGCAGCGTGTGCTCGACACCCGCGGCTGCGAGCGCGACGGTCGCCGGCGTGCCGCCAGCTGCCTTCTTCTTGGCCACGGGGCGACTCAGTTCGGGGACCACCGGGTCCGGGCGACCTCGGTGGCGGGCAGGGACGGGATGACGTTGATCGCGCGCAGCTCGTCGCGCAGGTAGGTGGTGACGAGCTGGAGACGGCTCAGCGGCCCGGCCGCCTCGAGCAGCAGCTGGCGCTCCGCCATGGGCAGCGGGGCCAGGGCCGACAGGGTCCAGGACAGGTACTCGCCGTCGCGGGGGAGGTGCCCCTCGAAGGGGTCCCCACGCAGGTCGGCGACCGCCGCCCGGTACGCGGTGAAGACCGCACGTGCCCGGATCGCGATCTCGTCCGGGACCGGCTCGGGATCGTCGGGCCAGGGGGTGGTCAGCCCCTGCGGGTGCTCGGCACCGGGGACCATCTCGGACAGCCGCAGCCGTTCGCGGGCGACCGCGACGACGTCGAACGTGCCGTCGGGGTTCTCCTCGACCTCCGTCAGCTGCATCAGCGTGCCCACCCGGTACAGCGACTGCCCGCCGTGGTCGCCCACCTCGTACCCCTCACGGATCGCCACGGTCCCGAAAACGCGTTGCGTGGGGTCCGGTTCGGTGAGGAGATGGTGCACGAGGGCGCGGTAGCGGTCCTCGAACACGTGCAGCGGCACCGTCATCCCGGGGAACACGACGCTGCTCAGCGGGAACATGGGGAGGGGCGCGCTCACGGGAGTGACCCTAATCGCTGTCCATGCCCCAGTGGCGGCTCCGGGCCGTCGGTGGGAGGAACCTAGAATGGAGCCATGATGCGCCGTATCGATCTCCGCGACGCCGATCGGGCGTCGGTCGACTACCGCGCGAGCCTGCCTCGCGCCGAGTTCGACGTCGAGGCGGCCACCCATGTCGTGCGCCCCATCATCGACGACGTCCGCGAGCGCGGTGTCGAGGCCGTCCTCGACCTGACCGAGCGCTTCGACGGCGTACGCCTCGACGACGTGGTCGTCCCCGCCGAGGTCCTCGCCGACGCACTGGCCAACCTTGAGCCTGCTGTCCGTGCGGCGCTGGAGGAGTCGATCAGCCGGCTGCGGGCCACATGCGAGGCCGACCTCGGCCCCGACAAGCGCATCGAGGTCGCTCCCGGCGCCGTGATCACGCACCGCAAGGTCCCCGTCGACCGGGTCGGGCTGTACGTCCCCGGCGGCGTCGCGCCGCTGGTGTCGACGGTCGTGATGAACGTGGTGCCCGCCCAGGTCGCCGGCGTCCGGTCTATCGCCCTGGCCACCCCGCCGCAGCGCGCGACGGGTCTGCCCGACCTCACCACGCTCGCCGCCTGCGCCCTGCTCGGCGTCGACGAGGTGTACGCCGCTGGCGGCGCGCAGGCCGTCGCGATGCTCGCCCTGGGCGCGGGCCCCTGCAAGCCCGTCGACATGGTCATCGGGCCCGGCAACCTCTACGTCACCGCCGCCAAGCGCCTGCTGCGCGGCGTCGTGGGCATCGACTCCGAGGCCGGGCCGAGCGAGATCGCGATCCTGGCCGACGACACGGCCGAGCCGGCGTTCGTCGCCGCCGACCTGATGACCGAGGCCGAGCACGGTGGCACGTCGGCATCGGTGCTGGTGACCGACTCCCTCGAGCTGGCCGACGCCGTCGAGGTGCAGCTGGAGAAGCAGGTCGCGGCCGCCACCCACTCCGAGCGGATCGCCGACGCCCTGGCCGGACCGCAGTCCGCGATCGTCCTCGTCTCCGACGTCGACCAGGGTCTCGACGTGGTGAACGCGTACGCCAGCGAGCACCTCGAGATCCACACCCGTGACGCCGCCGACGTCGCCGCGCGGGTGCGCAACGCGGGCGCGATCTTCATCGGGTCGTACTCGCCGGTCGCCGTGGGTGACTACTGCGCCGGCTCCAACCACGTCCTGCCCACGGGCGGGTGTGCCTGCCATTCCTCGGGCCTCTCGGTCTCGGCGTTCCTCAAGGAGATGCACGTCGTGGACTACACCCGCGACGCGCTCGCCGAGGTCGCCGCGCACGTGGAGGTGCTGGCGCGCGCCGAGGACCTGCCCACGCACGGCGCGGGCGTGACGATCCGGTTCGAGGACGGAAACCCGCGGTGAGCACGCTGAACTGGCCCCCGCTGCGCGACGCGCTGGTGGGGGAGGAGCCGTACGGTGCCCCGCAGATCGACGTGCCCGTGCAGCTCAACACCAACGAGAACCCGTACGGCCCCTCGGCGGCTGCGGCCGCCGACATCGCCGAGGCGGTGCGTCGCGCTGCGCTGGACCTCAACCGCTACCCCGACCGTGAGGCCGTCGAGCTGCGGGGCGCCCTGGCGGCGTACCTCAACGGCGACGGTGGCCAGGGTCTGGGCGTCGACGAGGTGTGGGCGGCCAACGGCTCCAACGAGGTGATGCTGCAGCTCCTGCAGGCCTTCGGTGGGCCGGGGCGTCGTGCGCTGTCGTTCGCGCCGACGTACTCGATGTACCCCGAGTACGCCCGCGACTCGCTCACCGAGTGGGTGGCGGGCCGCCGCGAGGACGACTTCAGCCTCGACCTCGAGGCCGCGCGCGCCAAGGTGCTGGAGGTGCAGCCCGCTGTGGTGCTGCTGCCCAGCCCCAACAACCCGACCGGTACGGCCCTGCCGCCCGAGGCCGTCTCGATGCTGTGCGAGGCCGCCGGCAACGGGATCGTCGTCATCGACGAGGCGTACAGCGAGTTCCGCCGCGAGGGGGTGCCCAGCGCGCTGGAGGTGCTCGGTGAGCACCGCAACCTCGTCGTCACCCGCACGATGAGCAAGGCGTTCGCGCTGGCCGGCGCCCGGCTGGGCTACCTGGCCGCCCGGCCGGAGGTCGTCGACGCGCTCCGGGTGGTGCGCCTGCCGTACCACCTCTCGGCCGTCACCCAGGCGACCGCTCTCGCGGCCCTGCGGCACGCCCCCGAGCTGCTCGGCAAGGTCGCCGAGCTGCGCGCCGAGCGCGACCTCACGGTCACCTGGCTGCGCGAGCAGGGGTTGACGGTGGCCGACTCGGACGCCAACTTCGTCCTGTTCGGGACGTTCGCCGACCGGCACGCCGTGTGGCAGGGCATGGTCGAGCGGGGCGTGCTGATCCGTGAGACCGGGCCGCAGGGGTGGCTGCGGGTCTCGATCGGCACCCCGCAGGAGATGAAGGCTTTCAAGGACGCCCTGGTGGCAGTGATGGAGGAGAACCGATGAGCCGTACCGCACGGATCGAGCGCAGGACCAAGGAGTCGTCGGTCCTGGTCGAGGTCGACATCGACGGCACCGGCAAGACCGACGTGTCGACGGGTGTGGGCTTCTTCGACCACATGCTCGACGCCTTCGGTCGCCACTCCCTGGTGGACCTCACCGTCCGCACCGAGGGCGACACCCACATCGACGCCCACCACACCGTCGAGGACACCGCGATCATCCTCGGCCAGGCGCTGCGCCAGGCCCTGGGCGACAAGAAGGGCATCCGCCGCTTCGGCGACGCCACCGTGCCGCTCGACGAGGCGCTCGTGCAGGGTGTCGTCGACCTGTCCGGCCGCCCGTACTGCGTGCACACCGGTGAGCCCGAGGGGCAGATCTACGTCGCCATCGGCGGTGACTACCAGGGTTCCCTGACCCGTCACGTGTTCGAGTCGATCTCGTTCCACGCCCAGATCGCCCTGCACGTCCGGGTGCTGGCCGGCCGCGACCCGCACCACCTGGTGGAGGCGCAGTACAAGGCGTTCGCCCGCGCGTTCCGCGACGCGGCCGCACTGGACCCGCGCGAGACCGGCGTGCCCTCGACCAAGGGCACCCTCGAGGGCGACGGCACGGACGGCTCGAAGTGAGCCGGCCGAGCGTCGTCGTCCTCGACTACGGCTCGGGCAACCTGCGCTCCGCGGTCCGCGCCGTCGAGCGCGCGGGCGCGGAGGTCACCCTCACCGGTGACTTCGAGGCGGGGCTCGCCGCCGACGGCCTGCTCGTGCCGGGCGTCGGTGCGTACGCCGCCTGCATGGCCGGTCTGAGGGCGATCAAGGGCGACCGGCTCATCGGTCGGCGTCTCGCCGGTGGCCGACCCGTCCTGGGCATCTGCGTGGGCATGCAGATCCTGTTCGCCCGCGGCGTCGAGCACGGCGTGGAGACCGACGGCTGCGACGAGTGGCCGGGTACGGTCGAGCGCCTGCAGGCCGACGTGGTCCCGCACATGGGCTGGAACACCGTCGAGGTGCCCGAGGGCACGACGCTGTTCGACGGCGTCACCGACGAGCGCTTCTACTTCGTCCACTCCTACGGCGTCCGCGACTGGGAGCTGGTCACCAACGACCGCACCCGCGCCCCCCTGGTGACGTGGGCCGAGCACGGCGGCGACCGCTTCGTCGCGGCCGTCGAGAACGGTCCGCTGAGCGCCACCCAGTTCCACCCGGAGAAGTCCGGCGACGCCGGCGCGGCCCTGCTGCGCAACTGGGTCAAGAGCCTCTGAACGCCGGGCCCCGTCCCGCGTACCTCGTGAACAGGAAGACGATGAGCGACTACCTCCAACTCCTCCCCGCCGTGGACATCTCCGGCGGCCAGGCCGTCCAGCTCGCCCAGGGCGTGGCCGGCTCCGGCGGCCAGTACGGCGACCCGGTGGAGCAGGCCCTGCGCTGGCAGGAGGCCGGCTCCGAGTGGCTGCACCTCGTCGACCTCGACGCCGCCTTCGGCAAGGGCGACAACTCCGCCCTCAAGGCCGAGATCGTCCAGCGCCTCGACATCAAGGTCGAGATGACCGGTGGGATCCGCGACGACGAGTCGCTGGCCAAGGCGATGGCGACCGGTTGCGCGCGCGTCAACATCGGCACCGCCGCCATCGAGAACCCCGAGTGGTGCGCTCGCGCCATCGCCGAGTACGGCGACCGGGTCGCGGTCGCGCTCGACGTGCGCGGCACCACGCTCGCCGGTCGCGGCTGGACCAGTGAGGGGGGCGACCTGTACGAGACGCTGGCCCGCCTCGACGCCGAGGGCTGCGCCCGGTACGTGGTGACCGACGTCAACAAGGACGGCATGCTCGCCGGCCCCAACCTCGAGCTGCTGCGCAACGTCTGCTCGGCCACCGACCGTCCGGTCGTCGCCTCGGGCGGCGTGACCTCGGTCGAGGACCTGGTGGCGCTGAACGGCCTCGTCGGCGTCGGGGTCGAGGGTGCCATCATCGGCACCGCCCTGTACGAGGGCCGGATCGACTTCGCCGACGCGCTCGCCGCCACCCGGCCCGCAGGAGCCTGAGATGAGCCTCGTGGTCCGTGTCATCCCGTGCCTTGACGTCGACGGCGGACGGGTGGTCAAGGGGATCAACTTCACCGAGCTGCGTGAC
>NZ_JBJEHY010000127.1:0-10343 GCF_051876515.1 Nocardioides sp.
AGGTCGTGGAGATCGCCTTCGACGGGGTGCAGCGCTCCACCCGCTACCCCGGCGGCGTCGCACTCCGTTTCGCCCGTGTCGTCCGCTACCGCGACGACAAGACCGCCGCGCAGGCGGACACCCTCGCCACCCTGCAAGAACGCCTCTGAGCCGCGCCCGTTCACCGCCCGGGACCAACCGTTCGCCGGCTTGTCGTCACAGACGTGTCACACGGTGTTCCACACTGCGTACACTTCTCGCATGTCCACCGACACCGTCCCGTCCGAGTCCACCGACGGCCGTCGTTCCGCCGCTGCGGTACGTCGCCGCCAGCGCGAGCGGGAGATCCTCGACGCGACCCGCAACCTCTTCGACGAGCGGGGGGTCAGCGAGGCCCAGATCGAGGACATCGCGAAGGCGGTCGGCATCAACCGTGCCATCGTCTACCGCCACTTCATCGGCAAGGAGGAGCTGTTCGCGCTCACCCTCGTCGGCTACCTCGAGGAGCTCCGCGCGATCCTGCACCCGCTGGCCACCGACGGGGGCAGCCCCGAGGAGCGCCTCACCGCCATCGTGTCCGCGTTCGTGGACTACGGCATCGAGTACCCCGCCTTCGTCGACTGTGCCCTGACCCTGATGCGTCGCCGCGGGGCCGAGCTCTTCGACGAGCTCAGCGAGAGCGCGCTGTTCCGCCTCGGCAAGGCCATGACCGGCTGCCTGACGATCCTCTCCGACGTCGTCGAGGAGGGCACCGCACAAGGCGAGTTCGGCAAGCAGGACCCCAACCTGCTGGCCAACATGATGTACGCGACCGGGCTCGGCGCCCTGCAGATCGCCCGCGTCGGGATCCTCGTCAAGGAGTCCGCACCCGGGGTCCCCGTCATCGGATCCGTCTCCGCCGACCAGGTCCGCGAGTACCTCGTCACCTCGGTCCTGGCCCAGGCGATCGGGCGTCCGCGTCCCTGAACCAGCGTGTCGGGCCCCGCACCGCAGGGCCACGTACGGCAGAGCCCCGGTGACCGTCACGGTCACCGGGGCTCTCCTCGTGGGCGGCGGAGGTCCGTCGCCGACGGAGTCACTGGTTGTCGCCGGCGTCCTCGCTCGCGCGGGTCGCGATGTCCTCGAGGAGCGTCGGCTTGTCGCGCAGCACCGCTCCGAGCACACCGTTCACGTACGTGGGCGAGTCGTCCGTGGAGAGGTCCCGGACCAGCACGAGCGCCTCGGAGACCGCGACGGCCTCGGGGACGTCCTCGGCCCAGAGGAGCTCGAGGACCCCGATGCGCAGGACGTTGCGGTCCACCGCTGGCATCCGCTCGAGCGTCCAGCTCTCGCTGTACATCGACAGGATCCGGTCGATGTCGCTCTGGCGCTCGACCACACCACGCACCAGTTCGGTGGTGTACGGGTTGGTCGGTCCCTCGCCCGCCTCGACGGCGCGCTCGAGGGCCGCGACCGGGCTCTCGCTGCGCATCTCCGAGGCGTACAACAGGTCGAGGGCCCGCTTGCGGGCCTTCCCGCGAGCAGACACGTCAGCCCTTCACACGGCCGAGGTAGGAGGAGTCGCGGGTGTCGACCTTGACCTTCTCGCCGCCGGAGATGAACAGGGGAACCTGGATGACGTGACCCGTCTCCAGGGTGGCCGGCTTGGTGCCACCGGTGGAGCGGTCGCCCTGCAGACCGGGCTCGGTCTCAGCGATCAGCAGCTCGACGGAGGCGGGCAGCTCGACGAAGAGCACGCGGCCCTCGTTGGTGGCCACGATGGCCTCCTGGTTCTCCAGGAGGAAGTTCTTGGCGTCGCCGACGATCTCCGGGGCAACCTCGAGCTGGTCGTACGTCGAGGTGTCCATGAAGACGTACGAGGAGCCGTCGTTGTA
Source organism: Nocardioides sp. (assembly GCF_051876515.1). Lineage (GTDB taxonomy): Bacteria > Actinomycetota > Actinomycetes > Propionibacteriales > Nocardioidaceae > Nocardioides. The sequence continues at coordinate 1,854 of NZ_JBJEHY010000127.1, forward strand.
GAGGTACTGCATCGTGCGCTTGTCGACGTTGGCCGTCTCGACCTTGGTGCCGGCGTTGAACGTCTTGTCGACGTTCTTGCCCGACTCCACGTTCTTGAGCTTGGTCCGCACGAACGCCGGGCCCTTGCCGGGCTTGACGTGCTGGAACTCGACGACGGTCCAGAGCTGTCCCTCGAGCTTGAGGACCATGCCGTTCTTGAGGTCGTTCGTGGTTGCCATGCGCGGAGGTCCGCCTAACGTCTCGGGGGTGTGGCCAACGCCAAATCTTAGTGCGCGCGGGCGCCCCTCGTGAAACTGGCTCCGGAACGACCCCTCGCCGGGCCGGCCCGAGGCGGGTCCGGTCAGTCCGCGGCGAGCGCGGAGGCCGCGTGCTCGAGCGCCTGGCGGTAGCCGTCGACCCCGTGGCCGGCCACCGTGGCGACCGCGTGCGGCTCGACGACCGACGTGTGCCGGAACACCTCCGGGCGGGCCTTCGGGTCGGAGAGGTGCACCTCCACCAGCGGTGCTGTCAGCTGGGCGCACGCGTCGTACAGGGCGAAGGAGTAGTGCGTCCACGCTCCCGCGTTGAGCACCACGGGGGTCCCGTCGTCGGCGGCCGCGTTGAGCCAGTCGAGCAGCTCGCCCTCGTGGTTGGTCTGGCGCACCGAGACCTCGAGGCCGAGGTCCCTCCCCCACGCCACGCACAGGTCCGCGAGCTCGGCGTGCGTCGTCGTGCCGTAGATCTCGGGCTGCCGGCGCCCCAACCGGCCCAGGTTGGGGCCGTTGAGCACGAGCACTGCCCTCATGCCGCACCGCCGATCGCGGCGTACGCCTCGCGGAGGAGCGCCTCGTCGGGGCCGGCGAGGATGCGCGGCTTGCCGATCCCCTCCACCACCACGAACCGCAGCTGCGAGCCACGCGACTTCTTGTCGATCCGCATGGCGTCGAGCAGCTGGTCGAAGTCGACCTCGTCGAAGGTCGTGGGGAGCCCGACCCGGGACAGGGCCGTACGGTGCCGGGCGAGGTCGTCGGCTCCCAACAGCCCCGCGCGCGCGGCCAGCTCGGCGACGAAGACGCACCCGATGGCCACCGCCTCACCGTGTCGGACCTGGTACGCGGTGGCCAGCTCGATGGCGTGGGCCAGGGTGTGCCCGTAGTTGAGGACCTCGCGGCCGGGGTGGCCGTCCTTGCCACCGGTCTCCTTCAGGTCGTCGACGACGACGTCGATCTTGACCTGGATGGCGCGCTCCACCAGCTCGCGCAGCACGGCGGAGGTGGGGTCCAGCAGGGTCTCGACGTCGGACGACTCCACGAGCTCCAGGATGTCGGTGTCACCGAAGAAGCCGCACTTCACGACCTCGCCCATGCCGGCGACGAACTCCTCACGCGGCAGCGACGCCAGCGTGGTGAGGTCGCACAGGACGCCCGCGGGCTCGTGGAAGGCGCCCACGAGGTTCTTGCCCGACGCCGTGTTGATGCCGGTCTTGCCACCGACGGCCGCGTCGACCATGCCCAGGACGGTGGTCGGCATGTGCACCACGCGTACGCCGCGCAGCCAGGTCGCCGCGACGAAGCCGCCGAGGTCGCTCACGGACCCACCGCCGAAGGTCACCACGGCGTCCGAGCGGGTGAACCCGGCCATGCCGAGCGCCTCCCAGCAGTCGTTCACCACGGAGGCGTTCTTGCCGGTCTCGCCGTCGGGCAGGCCGAGAGCGAGCACGTCGTAGTGCTCGCTGAGCACGTCCGCGACCGGCTGCGCCAGTTCTCCCAGGGCGCCGGCGAAGAGCAGGGCGACCCGTTCCACGGAGGGGCCCAGGATCTCGGGCAGCCTTCCGGCGAGGTCGTGGCCCACCACCACGTCGTACGGCGACGCGCCGCCCACGTGCATCACGGTGTCACTCATCGGTGTCTCCCTGCTCCTGCGCGTCCAGCACGCGGATGATCTCGTCGGCCACCTCGTCGGCGCCACGTCCGTCCGTGTCGACCGTGACGGTGGCCACGGCCTCGTAGATGGGGGTGCGCTCGTCGAGCAGAGCCTTGACCTTGGTGCGCACGTTGCCGAGCAGCAGCGGTCGCCCGACCCCGAGACCGACCCGCTGGACGGCCTCGCTCAGCCCCACCCGCAGGAAGACGACGCGGTGGCCGGCGAGCGCCTCACGGGTCTCGGGACGCAGCACCGCTCCCCCGCCCAGGGCGAGGACGCCCGGGTGCTCCTCGAGAGCGCGGGCCACGGCACGGACCTCCGCGTCGCGGAAGTAGTCCTCGCCGGAGTCCACGAAGATCTCCTGGACGGGTCGCTGCTCGTCGGCCTCGATGTCCTGGTCGGTGTCGCGCACGCCGACGCCCCACCGCTGACCCAGCAGTCCGGCCACCGTCGTCTTGCCAGCCCCCATCGGGCCGACCAGCACGACGCGCGGACGCGTGGGGACCGCGCCGCCCACTACTGGTACCGCAGGTTCGACAGGTACGTCTCGACGTTGCGCCGGGTCTCCCCGACCGAGTCGCCACCGAACTTCTCGGTGATGGCCTCGGCCACGACGAGGGCAACCATCGCTTCGGCGACGATGCCGGCCGCGGGAACGGCACACACGTCGGAACGCTGGTGGTGCGCGACGGCCGGCTCGCCGGTGGCGACGTCGACGGTGCGCAGCGCACGCGGGACGGTCGCGATCGGCTTCATGGCGGCGCTGACGCGCACGACCTCACCCGTCGTCATGCCGCCCTCGATGCCACCCGCACGGCCCGAGACGCGTCGCAGGCCCTCGTCGGTCGAGACGATCTCGTCGTGCGCCAGCGAGCCGGGCGTGTCAGCCAGGTCGAACCCGTCGCCCACGCCCACGCCCTTGATGGCCTGGATGCCCATGAGGGCGCCGGCGAGGCGGGAGTCGAGGCGTCGGTCCCAGTGCACGTGGGAGCCCAGGCCCGGCGGCAACCCGTGGACCAGTACCTCCACGACACCGCCGAGGGTGTCGCCGTCCTTGTGCGCCTGGTCGATCCGCGCCACCATCGCCGCGCTGCCCTCGGGGTCGAGGCAGCGCACCGGGTCGGCGTCGAGGCGCGCCTCGTCGTCGGGGACGGGGACCTCGGACGACGGGGTGCGCACGCCGCCGATCGAGACCACGTGGGACACGATCCGCGCACCGGTGGTCTGCTCGATGAAGTGGCTGGCGACGCGGCCGAGCGCGACCCGGGCCGCGGTCTCGCGGGCCGAGGCCCGCTCCAGGATCGGGCGCGAGTCGGCGAAGTCGTACTTCTGCATGCCGGCGAGGTCGGCGTGGCCGGGGCGGGGGCGGGTCAACGGCGCGTTGCGTGCCATCGTCTCGAGCTCGGCCTCGTCGACCGGGTCGGCCGACATGACCTTCTCCCACTTGGGCCACTCGGTGTTGCCGACCTCGATGGCCACCGGGCCGCCCTGGGTGCTGCCGTGGCGCACACCACCGATGAACCGGACGGCGTCCTGCTCGAACTTCATCCGCGCGCCGCGGCCGTAGCCGAGGCGCCGGCGCGCGAGGGCGTCGGAGATGTCGTCAGAGGTGACCTGGACGTGGGCGGGCAGACCCTCGAGGATCGCGACCAGCGAAGGGCCGTGGGACTCGCCCGCAGTGAGCCAACGAAGCATGCGCGCAGTCTTTCACGATCGTTCCGGACCGCGACGCCGGTCCCGCCCGGACGAGACGTGGGGGCGCTCAGCCCCAGATGTACGCGGCGACGTCGTTGCCCCAGACGAGGGCGACCACGACGGCCACGACCATGAACGGGCCGAACGGCCAGGAGACCTTGAGGAACGAGGAGTCGCGGCGGACCATAGCGACCGCGCCCAGGGCCACCGACGGCAACGCCATGAGGAAGAACGGCAGGATCGTGCCGATCACCGCCGCGCCCCAGCCGGCCCATCCCATGACGAGCCCGAGGAGGGCCGCGAGCCGGACGTCACCGAATCCGATGCCCGAGCTGCGGAGCGCGTACAGCACACGGTAGAAGGTCCGCACCCCCACCATGGCGATCACGGCGCGCAGCAGGGAGTCCGTGGCCCCGGTGAGCAGCCCGACCGCCACCACGACCACGAGCGTGGCGAGCGTCGCGGGGACCACCACGACGGTGGGCAGGAGCTTGGTGCGCAGGTCGACGTACGCCAGCGCGACCAGGACCGGGATCAGGCCCCACAACCACAGCAGCGGCCAGTCCAGCCCCGTGGACCAGCCGAGCAGCGCGCCGGCCCCGGCTCCCAGGAGAGCGCACCACGCCCCCAGCCGTGGGACGGCCGCCAGGTCGGCGTACAACGGCTTGGGCGGCTCGTCGTCCGCCCCGACCTCGTCCACGACGGGGTCCGGCACGGGCTCGACGGCGGGCTCGGTGTCCTCGGGAGCACTCCCCTGGCCTGCGCCCGTGGCCCGCGAGGCGGCGCGCTCGGCCTGCATGGCCTCGGCCCTGGCGGCCAGGACCTCCGGTTCGGGGATGGAGGCCACCAGTCGAGGAACCAGCCAGCCACCGACGGCGCCCGCGACGGCCCCGACGAGGACGACCCACCACTCAGTCGGCACAGGTGCTCCGCTCCTCCAGCGCCCGCACACCCGCGTCGCGCATCGACTCCAACGGGCCCGGGACCCCGGTGAACAGCTCGAACTGCAGGACGGCCTGGTGGACCAGGAGGTCCAACCCTCCGACCAGCGTCCGCCCGCTCTGCTCGGCACTGCGCGCCAGCGGCGTGGGCCAGGGGTGGTAGATCACGTCGAACACGGCCGGGACCTCCGCGCAGCGGTCGACGAGCAGCTCGCCCTGGGCGGCTGCCGGGACCGTCGAGACGACGACGTCGGCACGGAAGGCACCAGCGGCGTCGAGCAGGTCGACGCGCACGACGGGCCGCGACGGGTGGGCACTGATCGCCTCGACCGTCTCGCGGGCCCGTGCGGGGTCGCGGACGACGACCGTCACCTCGCTGGCGCCCAGGTCGCACAGGGCGAGCCCGGTGGAGGTGGCGGTGGCCCCGCCGCCGAGCACCACCCCCGTACGGACCTCCCCCGCGACCCGCTCCCGGATCGCCGCGACCGCGCCGGGCACGTCCGTGTTGGCGCCGAGCAGGCGGCCCTGGTCGAGCACCACGGTGTTCACCGCTCCGGAGAGGGAACCGTGGGCATCGACCTCGTCGACCAGGGCCATCGCCTCACGCTTGAGCGGCATGGTCAACGACAGGCCTCGCCACGCGTCGTCCAGGCCAGCGAAGAACCCAGCCAACCCGCCGCTCGGCACCCGGTGCGCGTCGTAGGTCCAGTCCAGCCCGAGGGCCTTGTACCCGGCCCGGTGCAGGACCGGCGACAGGGAGTGCTCGATCGGGTCACCGAGCACCCCGCACCGCCGTCCTGCCATCAGCAGCGGTCCACGGTGTCGCAGTAGGCGTCGTACTCGCGCGAGTTGGCCAGGAACTCCTCGTAGGACTCGCTGAACTTCGTCTCGCCGGTCTCCAGGTTGACCGTCACGTAGTAGTACCAAGGACCGTCGGCGGGGTTGAGCGCCGCCTGGATGGCGTCGTCGCCGGGCGACTCGATCGGCGTCGGCGGGAGGCCCGCGCGGCGCCTCGTCTCGTACGGGGTGTCCTGGGCGAGCTGGTCGGCGGTGAGTTGCGTGGTGCCTGACAGGCCGAGCCCGTAGGCGTTGGAGGCGTCGATGCCGAGCGTCCCGTTGGTGCCGCCCTTGTCGCCGGGGCCGTCGAGCCGGTTGTAGATCACCCGCGAGATCTTGGGCATGTCGTCGCCGCGCCCCTCGGCCTCGATGAGCGAGGCGATGATCATGACCTCCGCCGGCGTCTTGCCCAGTTCCTCGGCCCTGGCCTCGAGGTCGGCCTCGTCGGCCGCCTGGCGCCAGCGCTTCACCATCGCGCGCAGCAGGTCGGCGGCGTCCTGGCCCGGGGTCACCGCGTAGGTGGCCGGGAACAGGTAGCCCTCCGCGTTGCCGTTGGCGTAGTCGGGCAGCCCGATGTCCTTCTTCAGCGCCTTCTCGACCTGGGCGGCGGAGAAGTCGGTGTTCTTGGCGATGACGTCGACGATGTCGACGACCCGCAGACCCTCGGGGATGGTCACGCTGGCGCGGACCTGCTTGTCGGGGTCGATCAGGACCGCGAGCGCGCCGGCCGCCGACATCTCCTTCTTCAGCGGGTAGAAGCCGACCTGGATGCCGCTCGACTTCGGCTCGGCCCGGGTCGCCTCGATGAAGGCGTCCACGGACGCCACCACGCCGGCGTCCTTGAGGTTGCGACCGATCTGGGTGGCGGAGTCACCCTCGCGCACCTCGAAGAGCACGTCGCCGCTGCCGGGCCCCTCGAAGTCCGCGGCCTCGCCGAACGCGTCCTGGACCCACGTGACGCCACGATCCACGACGTACCAGGCACCCCCGACGACCAGGGCGAGCACCAGCAGCGCGACGACACAGCCCACAGGGCTGCGCCTCTTCCTCGCGCGGCGGCGGCCACCCTCCACGTAGGTGTCCTCGTACTCAGTCATCACTCACCTCGACGATCTCTCCGGGTGCCCGATCACTCGAACGTTCGGTGTCGAGTGCGTTCTGAAGGATCAGCACCGCCGCGGCCTGGTCGACGACCTCGCGTCGCTTGGCGCCCTTCTTCCCACGATCGCGAAGCATTGCCTCCGCCGAGACCGTGGTCAAGCGTTCATCACACAGCCTGACAGGCACGGGGGCAACCCGCCGCGCCAGCTGCTGCGCGAACTCGCGCGTCTTCACGGCCGCGGGCCCCTCCGCACCGGACAGCGAGCGGGGCAGCCCGACGACGATCTCGACGACCTCCTGCTCCTCCGCGATCCGCTGGATGCGGCGCAGGTCGCCCTTGCCGCGGCGGACCGTCTCCACGGGCGTCGCGAGGAAGCCCGTGGGGTCGCTGACAGCGACACCGATCCGGGCGTCCCCCGGATCGATGCCGAGCCGCTTGCCGAAGCGCACGTCAGCCCTGGCCGGCCGACCGCGCCACGTCCGCGCGCACGGCCTCGAGCGCCGCGTCGACGCCGGAGGCGTCGGTGCCGCCACCCTGGGCCATGTCGGGCTTGCCGCCGCCCTTGCCCGCGATGTGGGGGGCCGTGGCACGGACCAGGTCGCCGGCCGACACGCCTGCCGCACGGCCAGCCTCGTTGACCGCAGCGACCACGGAGACCTTGCCGTCGGCGACACCGAGCAGAACCACCGCACCGGGCCGCGAGGCGTCCAGACGCGCCCGTACGTCGGTGGCGATCGTCCGGACGTCGCCACCTCCGGCGCCGTCCACGCGGGCGGCCACGAGGGACACGCCGGCGACGTCGACGGCCGAGGCCGCCATCTGGGCGCCACCGGCCAGCAGCTGGGCCACGCGGAGCTTCTCGAGTTCCTTCTCGGTGGCCTTGAGCCGCTCGACCACGTCGCTGACCCGACCGACCAGGTCGTCGGGCTGGGTCTTGAGCATGCCGGTCAGCTGGGCCACCACGTCACGCTCGCGGGCCAGGTAGGCGAAGCCCTCCAGGCCCGTGTACGCCTCGATGCGGCGGTTGCCCGAGCCCACCGAGGCCTCACCGGTCACGACGAGCGTGCCGATCTGCGAGGAGTGGTCCACGTGCGTACCGCCGCACAGCTCGCGCGACCACGGGCCGCCGATCTCGACGACGCGCACCTTGGTGTTGTCGTACGTCTCGCCGAACAGGGCGATCGCGCCCCACTCCTTGGCTTCCGACAGGGTCATGTACTGCCAACCGACGGGCAGGTCGGCGCGCAGGGCCTCGTTGGAGACAGCCTCGATGTCCTTGACCTGCTGCGGGGTCAGCGACTGGGTCCAGCCGAAGTCCAGTCGCAGGTAGCCGGGACGGTTGTACGAGCCGGACTGCAGGGCCGTGGGCCCGAGCACCTCTCGCAGGGCGGCGTGCACCACGTGGGTGCCCGAGTGAGCCTGACGGGCGCCCAGACGCCACTGGGGGTCGACCTTGGCGTGCAGGTCACGGACGTCGGCGGGCAGCTCGCCCTCGAGCACCCGCACCTGGTGGACGACCAGGCCACGCACGGGACGCTGGACGTCGAGGACCTCCAGGACACCACCGTCGAACTCGATCCGCCCGGCATCGGCGGCTTGGCCGCCGGACTCGGCGTAGAACGGGGTGCGGTCGAGGACGATCTCGCCGACCTCGCCTGTCGCCAGCGAGCCGACGGACTCCCCCTCGCGCAGGAGCGCGAGCGGGCGCGACTCGGTCTCGAGGGTCTCGTAGGCCAGCCACTCGGTGGGGCCGTTGGCGTCGAGGATGTCGCGGTAGACGTGGGTGTCGGCGTGCTGGCCCTTCTTGGCGCGCGCGTCGGCCTTGGCCCGGGCCCGCTGCTCGGCCATCAGGGAGCGGAAGCCGTCCTCGTCGACGCTGAGACCGGCCTCGCTGGCCATCTCCAGGGTCAGGTCGATCGGGAAGCCGTAGGTGTCGTGCAGCGCGAAGGCCTGGTCGCCGTCGAGCACGGTGCCACCGGCACCCTTGACGTCTGCGGCGCCGCTGTCGAAGA
>NZ_JBJEHY010000128.1:0-10284 GCF_051876515.1 Nocardioides sp.
GCCGTACCTGCCGATCGACCCCAAGGACGTCGGTCGTTCGTACGAGGCCGTGATCCGCGTCAACAGCCAGTCCGGCAAGGGCGGCGTCGCGTACATCCTCAAGGCCGAGCACAACCTGGACCTGCCGCGGCGCGCGCAGATCGAGTTCAGCCGCGTCATCCAGGAGCACACCGACGCCGAGGGTGGCGAGGTCGAGGCCGACTCGATCTGGCAGATCTTCTCCGACGAGTACCTGACCCGGGAGACTCCCCTCAAGCTGAACTCGGTGCACACCTCGAGTGCCGCCGGGGCGAAGGACCAGCTGACCGTCAACGTCTACGTCGACGGGGAGCTGCGCACCCTGACCGGCGCCGGCAACGGCCCGATCGCGGCGTTCGTCGGGGCCCTCAACGAGCTGGCCGCCGACGAGCAGGCGGCGGGCAACCCGGTGTACGACGACCGCGGCGACATCCGGGTCCTGGACTACGCCGAGCACGCGCTGTCCGCCGGCGGGGACGCGATCGCCGCGGCGTACGTCGAGTGCGCCGTGGGCGACAAGGTGCTGTGGGGCGTCGGACTGGACGCCAACATCGTGACCGCCAGCCTCAAGGCCGTGATCAGCGCGGTGAACCGGGCATGAGCGACACCTTGCCCGCGTGCCCCGAGTGCGCGTCCGAGTACACCTACGAGATGGGTGCGCTGCTGGTGTGCCCGGAGTGCGCCCACGAGTGGTCGGCCGACGAGGCCGGCGCCGATGAGTCGGTCGAGGCCGAGATCCGCGACGCGGTCGGCAACGTCCTCGCCGACGGCGACACCGTCACGATCGTGAAGGACCTCAAGGTCAAGGGCGCCGGTGGCGGCTCGATCAAGGTCGGCACCCGCGTCAAGAACATCCGTCTTGTCCAGGGCGTGGGTGACCACGACATCGACGCCAAGGTCGACGGCTTCGGGCCGATGCAGCTCAAGTCGAGCGTCGTCAAGAAGGTCTGAGCCCCGGCACCACCTCGTACGTCACCCCCGTCCGTCCCGGCCGGGGGTGACGCACGTCATGGCGGCTCATCTGGACCATCGACCAGTCTGTTTACCGAGTGGTAGTGAATCGCTTGCCGCCGTCGGCAGCAGGCGTCAGGATGCGGGCCATGCGTTCCTCGTGTCCGGCGACCCGCCGGACCCGCCGCAGGAGGGAAGAGGCAGATGTCAGTCACCGGCCTGGTCAGTGAGCGGATCGGACACTTCTTCCTCGAGTCGGACGGAGGACGGGACCGCCTCGAGTACACCGAGTACGGCAGCGGCGACCGGTGGGTCGTGCTGCTCCACGGCATCCTGATCCCACGCTCGATGCAGCAGCCGCTGGCCCGCCACCTGGCGTCGGCGGGCTTCCACGTCCTGACCCTGGACCTGCTGGGGCACGGGCGCTCCGACCAGCCGGCCGATCCGATGGCGTACTCGATCCCTGCCTTCTCCGACCAGGTCGTGGCGCTGCTCGACCACGTGGGTGCGCCGCGGGCCGTCATCGGTGGCGCCTCGTTGGGCGCCAACGTCTCCCTCGAGGTGGCGGTGCGGCACCCCGACCGGATCGTCGGCCTCATCGCCGAGATGCCGGTCCTGGACAACGCGCTGCACGCGGGCATCCTCGCGTTCGTGCCGGCGATGTTCCTGGCGCGCTACGTCCCGTTCACCGTCAACCTGACCCGCAGGGCCACCCGCATGGTGCCCCGCGGGATCGTGCCGTTCTGGATCGGTGTCGGGCTGGACGCGCTCGACCACCCGGCGGACTCGATGGCCTCCATGCTGCACGGCGTGATCTTCGGCGAGGTGGCACCGCCCTCGAGCAGCCGACGCCGCATCGCGGTGCCGACCCTGGTGGTGGGGCACCGCAAGGACCCGATCCACCCGTTCGTCGACGCCGACATGCTGGCCTCCGAGGTGCCGGGGGCACGGTACGAGGACTCCACCGGCCTCCTCGAGTGGCGGCTGCGTCCTGAGCGGCTCAACGAGACCGCCCTGGAGTTCGTCACGCAGTGCTGGGAGCAGGCGCCGCCGCTGCGCCGCCGCGCCCGCTGAGGGAGCCCGCCGCGCTCCGGTGAGGCGGCTCGGCTCGTGCGGGCCCGTGGGGGACAATGGGGTCGTGCCCCTGTACCGCGACGAGGCGGTCGTGCTGCGCACCCACAAGCTGGGTGAGGCCGACCGGATCATCACCCTGCTGACCCGTCAGCACGGGCGGGTGCGCGCGGTCGCCAAGGGCGTGCGGCGTACGACCTCACGCTGGGGAGCGCGCCTGGAGCCGTTCAACCACGTCGACCTCCAGTTCGCCGAGGGGCGCAACCTCGACACCATCACCCAGGCCGAGACGATCGACCCCTTCCACTCGCGCCTGGGTCTGGACTACGAGCGGTACACCGCCGGGACCGCGATGCTGGAGACCGCCGAGCGGCTGGTCACCGAGGAGCGCGAGCCCGCGGTGCAGCAGTTCCTGCTGCTCGTCGGAGCCCTGCGGGCGCTGTCAGGTGGTCTGCACACCCCGGCGGCGATCCTCGACTCGTACCTGCTCCGCTCCCTCTCGGTCGCCGGCTACGCGCCCTCGTTCGACCACTGCGTCGGCTGCGGGGAGGAGGGCGTGCACCGCTGGTTCAACCCGTCGGCGGGCGGCGTCATGTGTGCGGTCTGCAAGCTGCCGGGCTCCGCGACCACGGCGGCGGAGACTCTGGGGCTGCTCGGCGCCCTGCTCGCCGGCGACTGGCCGAGCGTCGCCGCGGCCGAGCCCCGGCACCTGCGCGAGGGCAGCACGCTGGTCAACGTGTACGTCACCTGGCACCTCGAGCGCGGCCTGCGGTCGATGGAGTACGTCGAGCGCTGAGGCCGCGTCGGGTCAGCGCGCCGGGACCCGTTCCAGGGCCCCGCTCAGGTGGGGCCGGGCGGCGGAGTCCCGCCCCGCGAGCAGCATGACGAGTGCTCCCACCGGTCCGCTGACGGTGGGGCCCTGCCCGGTGGACCAGTCGACGTCGTCGGCCACCAGCCGTACGTCGGTCACCGGGGGCCGCAGCCGGAAGGGCCGCAACCGGTTGAGCACCACGATCCGCTCCGCCGCGACCACGGCGGCGGCCGGGTCCATGGTCGTGGGGAGGCCGAGGGGGACACGGATGTCCTGGGTGTGGACGAGCACGTCGATCAGCGGTTCCACCTCGGAGACGAACGGCGCCCGCCGTCGGGACCCGAGCATCGCGCGGAGCGCGTCGGGGATCGCGGAGGTGTCGACAGGTAGCTCGCGGGCCGAGGTCAGGATCATCGTGTTGTAGTCGAATCGGGCCCGCACCATCGGTCCGAGGACCTCGCGCAGGCGGGCCTGGGCCATCGTCAGGTGGGCTCCCACGTCGCGGACGGTCCACCCGGGGCACAGCGAGTCGGTGGCCCACTGCTCGGGCGTGAGCGTGTCGAGGAGGCCGGCGAGGTCGGCGCGGCTGGCGTCGATGTGCGACCAGATCGTGTCGGAGTCCATGAGGCCCTCCAAATGGTCAGAAGTTCTGACTATCATCGACCTCGTGCCCGGCCTCCGTCAACACCCGCAGGAGCTGTCGTGACCGACCACCGCATCGGTGTGGACCTGTTCATCCTCAACCGCGCCCTGGAGGCGGCCGCGTACGAGGCGGTCGTGGCGAACGGGGCCGACGACGTCACCCTGGCCCAGGCCAGGCTGCTGGCCCGCGTCGACGAGGAGGGGACGCGCGTCGTCGAGCTGGCCGGACGCGCCCTGGTCACGAAGCAGACGGCCAGCCACCTCGTCGACCAGCTCGAGCGTGCGGGGTACGTCGAGCGGACCGTCGACCCCTCCGACGCCAGGGCCCGGCTGGTGCGTCTGACGCCCCGCGCCCGGGCCGTGGTGCCCGCGGCGAACGCGGCGGTCGTCTCGCTCCTGGAGCAGTGGGGCGTCCACGTGGGCGCCCCCAGGCTCGCCGCGGTGGCCGAGACCCTGGCCGCGCTCGCGGAGGTCGCGGACCCCTTCCGCCGCGGCGCCGGGACCAGTGCTCGGCCGTCCGCCTAGGCTCTGCACCGTGAAGCGCGACGTACGTCCCCCCGCCCCGCACCCCTCCGGCGCCCGCCCGCCAGCGGTCCCCGCCGACCTCGTGCCCCGGCACGTGGCGATCGTGATGGACGGCAACGGGCGCTGGGCCAAGGAGCGCGGGCTCCCGCGCACGGCCGGCCACGAGCAGGGGGAGTCCTCGCTCTTCGACGTCGTCGAGGGAGCCATCGAGATCGGTGTGAAGGCGATCTCCGCGTACGCCTTCTCCACCGAGAACTGGTCGCGCTCGCCCGACGAGGTGCGGTTCCTCATGGGGTTCAACCGCGACGTGATCCGGCGCCGCCGCGACGAGATGCACGAGCTCGGGGTCCGCGTCCGCTGGGCCGGGCGGGCGCCGCGGCTGTGGAAGTCGGTCGTCAAGGAGCTGCAGGTCGCCGAGGAGAAGACCCGCGACAACGACGTCCTCACGCTGACCATGTGCGTCAACTACGGAGGACGGGCCGAGGTGGCCGACGCCGCCCGGGCGATCGCGCGTGACGCCGCCGCCGGTCGGATCAACCCGGACAAGGTCGACGAGAAGACGTTCGCCAGGTACCTCTACGTCCCCGAGCTGGCCGACGCCGACCTGGTGTGGCGCACCTCGGGGGAGCAGCGGCTCAGCAACTTCATGCTCTGGCAGGCGGCGTACAGCGAGTTCGTCTTCACCGACGTCCTGTGGCCCGACGTGGACCGGCGCCACCTGTGGCAGGCGATCGACACGTACGCCCGGCGTGACCGGCGCTACGGCGGGGCGCTGCCCAACCAGGTCTGAACGGGGTGCAGGAGTCTGTGGGTCACGTGGTGGCTCACAGACTCCTCGACCTCCGTGGCCCGCCGCCTGCTCAGCGACAGCTCGGGCAGGTCCCGAAGATCTCCAGCGTGTGACTGATGTCGGCGTACCCGTGCTCGGCCGCGATCGAGTCTGTCCAGCGCTCGACGGTGGGCCCCTCCACCTCGACGGTGGCACCGCACTGGCGGCACACGAGGTGGTGGTGGTGGTGCGTCTCGGAGCACCGCCGCCAGATCGCCTCGCCGTCCTCGGAGCGCAGCATGTCGACCTCGCCGGTCTCGCTGAGCCGCTGCAGGGTCCGGTAGACCGTCGCCAGCCCGACCTGGTCGCCCTGCTGGGCGATCAGGTCGTGGATCTCCTGAGCGCTGCGGAAGTCGTCGACCGAGGCGAGCGCCGCGGCCACCGCCAGGCGCTGCCGCGTGGGGCGTACGCCGGGAGCGCCCGGCTTGGGGTCAGTGCTCGTCATAGTGCTCTCCGTGGGCGGCGTGGCGGTGGCCGTCGTGGACGTAGTCGAGGTGGTCGCCGTGGGGGATGGCGACGTGGCCGCAGTCCTCGCCGTGCTGGTGCGGGTGGCCGTCGTCGATGGCCACGTGGGGGACGGCCGCCACGTCCGGGAACGGTGTCAGACGACGCTGACGTCGACGCATCAGGGAGCCGATCGGCCAGGTCGCGGCGAAGACCGCCAGGGCCAGCAGGACGATCGTCGGTCCGGGGGAGACCGAGGCCCGGTACGACAGGGCGGCGCTGAGGAGCAGGCCGCCGAGGGCTGAGAAGGCGCCGACGGCCATCGCCCCGAACAGCGTGACCCGGAAGGACCGGGCCAGCTGCTGGGAGGCCGCCACCGGGACCACCATGAGCGCCGAGACGAGCAGCAGTCCGACCGTACGCATCGCCACCGTGACGGTGACGGCGGCCAGCACGGCGTGCAGCAGGTTGTACACCTTGACCTTGAGGCCGGCGACCTGGGCGAACTCGGGGTCGGAGGCGACGGCGAACAGCTGGGGGAGCAGTCCGACGCTCACGCCCACGAGCACCACCGACAGGGCGAAGGTGAACCAGACGTCGGCGTCGGTGATGGAGGTCAGCGAGCCGAACAGGTACTCCTGGAGGGTGCCGGTGCTCTGGCCGTCGATGCCGGTGATGAGCACGCCGCCGGCCAGGCCGCCGTAGAACAGCAGCGCCAGGGCCACGTCCCCGTTGGTGCGCCCGCGGGCCCGGATGAGCTCGATCAGCAGCGCGCCGACGACGGCGACGACGACGGCGGTCCAGGTGGGGGAGGTGTTGGTGACCAGGCCGAGTGCGACACCGGTGACGGCGACGTGGCCGAGACCGTCCCCGAGCAGGGCGAGACGGCGCTGCACCAGGTAGGTGCCGATGGCCGGTGCGGCCAGGCCGGTCAGCAGCGCCGCCAGGAGCGCGCGCTGCATGAAGTCGAGGCCGAGGAGGTCGAAGAAGCTCATGCGTCGTCTCCCAGCGTGTCCAGCGGCGATGCGACGGGCGGGATCTGGAACGGCCGCTCGTAGGCGTGCACGTCACCGACGATCCGGTCGAGGTGGGCGTGCGCCTGGTCCTGGCTCAGGGCCGGCCCGTCGTAGTTGACCCGGCCGTCGCGCAGCACCACGGCCCGGTCGACGAGTGGGGCGATCGGACCGAGCTCGTGCGCCACCATGACGATCGTGGTGCCGCGGGCCTTGAGGGTCGCCAGGGTGTCGGCGAGATTGATCTGGTTGGGGAGGTCGACCCCGGCGGTCGGCTCGTCGAGGAAGAGCAGGTCGGGCTGGCCGGCCAGGGCGCGAGCGATCAGGACCCGCTGACGCTGGCCCCCGGAGAGGTGGTAGACGCTGCGGTTCACCAGCCCCGAGAGGCCGACCACACCGAGTGCGTCGTCGATCGCGTCCTTGTCCGTACGGCTCAGCGGGCGCAGCAGGCGCCGGCGCGTCAGACGTCCGGCGGTCACGACCTCGCGGACGGTGGCGGGCACGCCGCCGGACATGGCGGCGTGCTGCGGGACGTACCCGATGCGGAACCACTCGGAGAAGGACGAGAACTCGGTGCCGAACAGGTGCAGGGTGCCGTGGGCCAGAGGCAGCAGGCCGGTCAGCCCCCGCATCAGCGTGGACTTGCCGGAGCCGTTGGGACCCATGATGGTGACGAAGTCGCCGACACCGACCACGAGGTCGACGCCACGGACGACCGGTCGGCCGTCGATCGAGACGGCTCCGTCGACGAGGTGGACGGGTTCGGCAGTCACCGGCACCCGTTCGCGGTCCGCAGGGCTTCGAGGTTGGCGCGCATGAGTGAAAGGTAGTCCTCGTCCGCGGTGTCGTCGTCCAGGCCCTCGATCGGGTCGAGCACGGCACTGGCCACGCCGAGGTCGTCGGCGAGGGTCTGGGCCATCTTGCCGCTGGCGAGCCGCTCGGAGAACACCGTCGTGATCCCCTCGCTCGTGATGAGGTGCTGCAGCCGGCCCAGGGTGGCGGGGCTGGCCTCGGCGTCGGGGCTGAGCCCGGCGATGGGGGCGAACTCCAGGCCGTAGCGTGACAGGTAGCTGAACGCGTCGTGGCTCACCACGACGGTGGTGCGCTCGCAGTCCGCGAGCCCTTCGGTGAACTCGGTGTCGAGGGCCTCGAGCTCGGCGCGCACGTCGGCCGCGCGGGCCTCGTACTCGTCGGCGTGGTCGGGGTCGAGGCGGCCGAGCTCGGCGCCGATCGCGTCGGCCATGGTGGCCATCCGCAGCGGGTCGTGCCAGAAGTGCGGATCGGTGTCACCGTGGTCGTGACCCTCGTGACCCTCCTCGGCGTGCTCGTCCGCGTGCTCCTCGTCGCCGTGGTCGTCCTCCATGCCGTGGTCCTCCACGGGGACAAGCCCGACGATCTCGGCGGCGTCGAGCACGTCGCCGGTCGCGACCGAGTCGACGGTCTTGTCGACGTTCGGCTGCAGCCCGCGGCTGATCACCACGAGGGCGGCGCCCTCCAGGGTGGCGGTCTCGCCCAGCCCGATGTTGAGCTCGTGCGGGTCGCCTCCCGCGGCGGTGAGGTTGGTGACCTCCCACTCGTCACCCGCGACCTCACCGCTGAGCCACGCCAGCGGGTAGAAGCCGGCCACGACCGAGCGGTCCGGGTCGGCGCCGGAGTCGGACCCGCAGGCGGCGAGAGCGAGGGCGGTGCAGCCGGCGACGGCGGCGCTGACGAGACGACGGGGGAACTTCATGAGAACCATTCTCAGCCCAAGTGAGAATCATTGTCAAAAGGACGCTGCGCGGAGATCCCCCACGTGGCACTGGTGGGGCCGGAGGCCCGGGGTGAGCATGGAGCATGGAGCAGACGGCGGAGCAGCTGGCCGAACGCGTCCTCGGGTCCGTGATCGGCGCCTTCGACGTGTACGCGATCCACCTCGGTGACCGGATGGGGTGGTACCGGAGCCTGGCCCGCGAGGGGCCGGCCGACCCGGCCACGCTCGCTGAGCGCACCGGCACCCAGGAGCGGTACGCGCGGGAGTGGTTGGAGCACCAGGCCGTCGCCGGCCTGCTGGAGGTGGCCGACCCCGGCCCCGACGGGCAGCGATGCTTCGGCATCGGTGCGGCGACCGCGGAGGTGTTCACCGATCCGCACAGCCTCTCCTTCATGGCACCGTTCGCCCGGATGGCCGCCGCGGTCGGTCCTGCGCTGCCGCTGCTCCTGGACGCCTACCGCCACGGCGGCGGGGTGAGCTGGGACCAGCTCGGCGATGACGCCCGCGAGGCGCAGGCCGACGGCAACCGGCCGTGGTTCGAGTCGCGGCTGACCCAGGCACTCGCCTCGGTGCCCGAGGTCGCCGACGTGCTGGCGCGACCCGGCGTACGCGTCCTGGAGGTCGGGTGCGGTGGCGGGTGGGCCAGCATCGCCCTGGCCTCGGCCCACCCCGGCGCACACGTGACCGGCGTCGACGTCGACGCGCCGTCCGTGGCGATGGCCGTGCGCCACGCCGAGGAGGCGGGCGTCCCGGTCACCTTCCGTACCGCCGACGCCGCCGACCTGGGGGAGGAGGTGTACGACCTCGCCCTCGCCCTCGAGTGCGTCCACGACATGCCCCGACCGGTGGAGGTGCTGCGCGCGGTCCGCTCCAGCCTCGTGCCGGGTGGCAGCCTGGTGGTCATGGACGAGGCGGTCGCACCGTCCTTCGCGCCTGACGGGGACGACCTCGAGCGGATCATGTACGGCTTCAGCCTGTGCGTGTGCCTGCCCGACTCGCTCTCCTCGCCGCCGAGCGTCGGCACCGGCACCGTCATGCGCCCCGACACCCTCCGGGCGTACGCGCTCGAGGCGGGCTTCACCGGGTTCGAGGTGCTGCCGATCGACGACTTCGGGTTCTGGCGGTTCTACCGCCTGTCCTGAGCCGTGCTCGCGGCCCGCCGCGGCCTAGGATCGGGGCGTGCTCGTCGTCACCCGCTTCCGCGTCCCGGACCCCACGCCCGCCTCCGAGGCGACCCTGCGCGAGGGCCTCGAGCGGGCCCGCGACATCCTGGGCGCGAGCGCCGGCAACCTGTCGGCCGAGGTGGGACGCAACGTCGACGACCCGACGCTGTGGGTGCTGTCGACGCGCTGGACCAACGTCGGGTCGTACCGACGGGGAATCGGTTCGTACGACGCCAAGATGCACGTCCAGCCGCTGATGGTGCACGCCCTCGACGAGCCCAGTGCGTACGAAGTGGTCGAGGAGGGCACCGAGATGAACGAGGCCGGCGCCCGCTCGCTAGGCTGAGCGTTCGCGATCGGCAGCCAGCCGACCGTGCCTTAACGAAGGAAGTGAATCGTGGCCAAGCCGCCCCCGTCCACCGTCGACCAGGTCGTCTCCCTCGCCAAGCGCCGAGGCTTCGTCTTCCCGTGCGGTGAGATCTACGGAGGTACGCGCTCCGCGTGGGACTACGGCCCGCTGGGAGTCGAGCTCAAGGAGAACATCAAGCGCCAGTGGTGGAAGTCGATGGTGCAGAGCCGCGACGACGTCGTCGGCCTCGACTCCTCGATCATCCTGCCGCGCGAGACCTGGGTCGCCTCCGGCCACGTCGCCACCTTCAACGACCCGCTCACCGAGTGCACCTCGTGCCACAAGCGGTACCGCGCCGACCACCTGCAGGAGGCGCACGCGGAGAAGAACGGCATCGTCAACCCCGACGACGTGCCGCTCAGCGACATCGTCTGCACCAACTGCGGGACCCGCGGCCAGTGGACCGAGCCCAAGGAGTTCTCGGGCATGCTCAAGACCCATCTGGGGGTCTTCGAGGACGAGTCGGGTCTGCACTACCTGCGCCCCGAGACCGCCCAGGGAATCTTCCTCAACTTCGCCAACGTGGTGACCTCCGCGCGCCGCAAGCCGCCGTTCGGCATCGCCCAGATCGGCAAGTCGTTCCGCAACGAGATCACGCCGGGCAACTTCATCTTCCGCACGCGCGAGTTCGAGCAGATGGAGATGGAGTTCTTCG
>NZ_JBJEHY010000129.1:0-34596 GCF_051876515.1 Nocardioides sp.
TGATGACGCCGGTCACCTCGGTGCCGTAGCGGTCCACCAGGAAGACCGCCGCGTCCTCGGCGGCCCGGTCCAGGGTGGCGCGCAGCTCGGCGTCGGTCCGCAGCCGCTCGGCGAAGGCCTCGACCTCGCTGAGCACCCAGACGCGTACGGCGCCGTCGCTGTCGCCGAGCGAGCCGAGGAGCGCGTTGCGCAGGGCCTGCCACAGCGAGATCGCGGTCTCGGAGAGCTGCGGGTGGTCGAGCAGGCGCTCCTTGAACCGCTCGGCGCGCTCCGCGGTCGAGGGGTCGTGCAGCAGGTCGTGGGCGAGCTGGCCCAGCATCGAGTCGAGAGCACCGCGGGCGTGGTGGTGCGGGTCGGAGCGGATGTCCTCCACCCAGCGCACCGCCTCGGCGTGCACCCGTACGGTGACGGCGTCGTTGAGCCGCGGCGGGCTCCACCACGGGGCCCGCTCCCCCAGCACCTGGGTGAACGTGTCGGCGTTGCCGACCAGCCACCGGTGCAGCTCCTCCAGACCGAGGTCGACCACCCCGCGGTGCAGGTCGTCGGCGAGCAGCTCGGTGAGCGTGGTGCCCAGCACGGGGGCGATCGGCTCGGAGCGGAAACGCGGCACCAGGGCGAGCTGGACCACGTCGCGCACGTGCTCGTCGCGGACCTTGGTCAGGGCCACCCCGACGATCTCGGAGGCCTCGTCCACCACGCGCCGGGCGTGCGCCGGCTGCCCCAGCCACTCACCCACACGCGCCGAGATCGTCGCGGCCGCCACGCGGTCGCGCACGATCTCCTCGTGCAGGAAGTTCTCGCCGACGAACTGCTCCAGGCCACGGCCCAGGTCGTCCTTGCGCCGGGGGATCAGCGCCGTGTGCGGCACCGGCAGCCCCAACGGGTGGCGGAACAGCGCGGTGACCGCGAACCAGTCGGCGATCGCACCCACCATCGACGCCTCCGCGCCGGCGTTGACGTACCCCCACACGCCCTCGCCGTCACGGGTCAGCACGTAGACCACGGCGGCCAGCACGAGGAGTCCACCGGCGACCACCTGCATGCGGCGCAGGGCGCGCAGACGCTCGGCGTCACCGGTGGGGTCGGGGGTGACCAGCGCGATCGGGGCGGTCACGGGAGGAGACACAGGCATGTGGGCATCCTCCCCCCTCGTGCCAGAATGCGTCGCATGGCACGCACCGTGATCACGTTCGGCACCTTCGACGTCTTCCACGTCGGACACCTGCGGGTGCTCGAGCGCGCCGCCGAGCTCGGCGACCGTCTCGTCGTCGGCGTCTCCGCCGACGCGCTCAACGAGCGCAAGAAGGGACGGGTACCGGTCTTCAGCCAGGCCGAGCGCCTGGCGATCGTGTCCGCGCTCAAGGTGGTCGACGAGGTCTTCGTCGAGGAGTCGCTGGAGCAGAAGCGCGACTACATCGTGGAGCACGGCGCCGACGTGCTCGTCATGGGCGACGACTGGGCCGGCAAGTTCGACGAGTTCAACGACGTCTGCAAGGTCGTCTACCTCGAGCGCACGCCGGCGATCTCCACCACCGCGATCATCGAGCACATCGCCGACATGTGAATGGCCCGCATGCACCGCACCCTCGCCACCGCCCTCGCGACGCTGGTGGCCGGCGCTCTCGTCGTGACCTCGTGGGTGCCCGCCACCGCGACCGCCCCGGGCAGCGCGCAGCCGCCGGAGGGAGACTCCGCGGAGCCGTACGCCTCGCCGCTCGAGGCCCTGGCCTCGGCCGAGTCCGTACGGCGGGGTGAGGGCGACGAGGGTGCGTCGATGACGCTCGCGCTGCGCGACCTGTGGGTGGCCCGTCCCGACCTCGGCGACGACGAGCGCGACCGTGCCGACGCGGTGCTGTCGCGTCCCACCGACGACAACCCCGGCCCCGGGGGCGCGTACACGGTCGACTCCGAGCGCACCTGCGGCGAGCACACCTGCGTGCACCACGTGCCCACCACCGCCGACGCACCGCCGAGCCGGGCCTGGGTGCGCCGCTCGCTGCGCGCGGTGGAGGCGAGCTGGACCCGCTACGTCGACGGGCTCGGCTACCGCGCCCCGCTGCGCGACGGCTCGCGCGGCGGCGACGGGCGCCTCGACGTCTACCTGGTGGACCTCGGGCCCGGCCTGTACGGCTACTGCGCCCCCGAGAGGCGCCGTGCCGGACGTACCGCCACGGGCTACTGCGTGATCGACAACGACTTCGGCAGCGCCGACTACCCGTCGGGGACCCCCACCTCCAACCTGCGCGTGACCGTGGCGCACGAGCTCTTCCACACCGTGCAGTTCGCCTACGACGTGCGCGAGGACCGCTGGCTCATGGAGGCCTCCGCCACCTGGGCCGAGGAGCGGGTGGCCGACGCCGTCGACGACAACCGCCAGTACCTCCCCTATGGCCAGCTGCGGCACTCCGCGCTGCCGCTGGACCTCGGCGACACCCACGCGTACGGCAACTGGATCTTCTTCGAGCACCTCGCCGGACGCTTCGGCGACGCCGTGGTCCGCTCCGTGTGGGAGCAGGCCGGGTCGCTCAAGAAGGACGGGCGCCGCCAGAGCCTGGGCGCACTGCGCGCGGTGCTGGCCCGCCGTGGCGGCCTGGCCGCGCACTACGCGCTGTTCGCCGCCGGCAACACGGTGCCCGCAACCACGTACCCCGAGGGCGACGCCTACCGCGCCCCCGCACCGGCCGAGCGTTTCCGCCTCGCCGCCGGCCACCGCTCGGTGGCACGCAGCACCCGCATCGACCACCTGGCCTCGCGCACGTTCCGGTTCGTCCCGGACTCCTCCCTGGCCAACGGGTCCCGCCTGCGCCTGGGGGTGGTCGCGCCGGGGTTCGGCCGGGCCCGCGTGGTCGTGCGCGCCGCCGACGGGACGGTGCGGCAGCGGACCGTACGCCTCACCAAGGGTCGCGGCAGCCTCGTCGTCCGCTTCGACCGGGACAGCACCTCGTGGGTGGGCCTCACCCTGGCCAACACGTCCACGCGGATGAAGTGCGGCGTCACCCCGCGCACGGACCTGTCCTGCGGCGGTCGGGCGCTCGACGACGACGCCCGGTTCCGGCTGACCGCGAGCGCCCTTCGCCCCTGACCCCGGGCGCCCCTGATCTCAGGCCGCCGACAGGGCCAGCAGGCTGTGCAGCGCTGCGGTGCACTGCTCGACGAGGCGACCGAGCTCCGGCTGGTCGGCCGGGTCCGCGGCGGGGTCGGACCAGCTGAGCGCCCGGTCCTCGACGTAGGCCCACCACGCGTGCACGACGGGTCGTTCCTGCGCGGGTGACGTGTCCTCCCCCGCCCCGAGCGCGTCCAGGACGCGGTCGGTGAGGGTGTTCCGGACCGTGCCGAACACCTCGCTCACCCGCGGGTCACCCAGCCCGTGACCGTGCACGAGGGCGAGGTAGAAGGTCCGGCGCCGGGCGATCTGCTCGACCATCAGCCGTACGGTCTCAGCGACGCGTTCCTCGCCCGGCAGCGACTCGTCGGCGTGGACGTTGCGCAGGATGCGGCGCCCGGCCGCCTGCACGCAGGCCAGGTAGAAGTCGGTCTTGGTCTCGAAGTAGTGGAACAGCAGGCCGCGCGAGATCCCCGCCTCGGCGGCGATCTGGTCCATGGGCAGGTCCTGGATCGGGGTCTCGATGATCTTCGACAGCCCGATGCCGATCAGCTGGCGGCGGCGCTCGACGGCGCTCAGGCGTCGGCGGCGCTCGGGTGCCGGAGAAGTCTGGTCCACACTGTTGAGCATTGCTCAACAGTGTGGTTGGGTCAACTCATGGACTTCTCCCTCTCCCCCCGCGCCGCCGACCTGCGCGAGCGCGTCCTGGCCTTCGTGACCGACGAGATCGAGCCGGTCGAGGCCGAGGTGCACGAGCACCACAAGCGCCAGCGCGAGTCGGGCGGCGACAACTGGGCTCCGCACCCCGTCGTCGCCGAACTCAAGGCCAAGGCCCGCGCCCAGGGACTGTGGAACCTCTTCCTGCCCGCCGAGCACGCCGGGTGGTACGCGCGGGAGTTCGGCACCGACGGCGGCGAGGGGCTCAGCAACATCGACTACGCCCCGCTGGCCGAGGTGATGGGGCGCTCGATGCTCGCTCCCCTGGTCTTCAACTGCAACGCCCCCGACACCGGCAACATGGAGGTGCTGCTGCGCTATGGCACCCCCGAGCAGCGCGCCGCCTGGCTCGAGCCGCTGCTGCGCGGCGAGATCCGCAGCGCCTTCTGCATGACCGAGCCGGGCGTCGCCTCCTCGGACGCGACCAACATGGCCGCCACCGCCGTCCTCGACGGCGACGAGGTGGTCATCAACGGCACCAAGTGGTTCTCCACCGGGGTCGGCCACCCCGACTGCGCCATCTTCGTCTTCATGGGACTCACCAACCCCGACGCCGACCGGCACTCGCGGCACACGATGGTGCTGGTGCCGCGCGACACCCCCGGCGTACGGATCGAGCGGATGCTGCCCACCATGGGCTACTACGACGAGCCGCTGGGCCACGGCGAGGTCTCCTTCACCGACGTACGGGTGCCCGCCAGCAACATCCTGCTCGGCCCCGGCCGCGCCTTCGAGATCGCCCAGGGCCGCCTCGGCCCGGGCCGCGTGCACCACGCGATGCGCACCATCGGCCTGGCCGAGCGGGCGCTCGAGCTGGGCTGCCGCCGCGCCAAGGAGCGGATCGCGTTCGGCAAGCCGATCGCCTCGCTGGGCGGCAACCGGGAGCGCATCGCCGACGCGCGCATCGCCATCAACCGCTCCCGCCTGCTCGTCCTGCACGCCGCGTGGCTGCTCGACCAGGGCATGTCCCGCGAGGCGCTGTCCGCGGTGAGCGAGATCAAGGTCGAGGCCCCGGCGATGGCCCTGGACGTCATCGACATGGCCATCCAGCTGCACGGCGGCGCCGGCATGACCGACGACTTCCCGCTCGCCGCGGCGTGGGTCGGCGCGCGCACGCTCCGCCTGGCCGACGGACCGGACGAGGTGCACCGCAACGTGGTGGCCAAGATCGAGCTGGGCAAGTACGCGTGAGCCGGCGGGTCCTGGTCACCGGGGCGGCCTCGGGCCTCGGCGCGGCGCTCGCCCGGGCGTACCGTGACGCCGGCGACGACGTGCTGGCCACGGACCGTACGGACGGCGCGGGCGTCGATCTCGTCCTCGACGTCACCAGCGACGACGACTGGGCTGCGGCGCTGGCAGCCGTACGGGAGCGCTGGGGCGGGTTGGACGTCCTGGTCAACAACGCCGGCATCGCCGGGGGCGGGCGGGTCGACGTCTCCACGCTCGCCGAGTGGCAGCGCCTGGTCGACGTCAACCTGCTCAGCCTGGTCCGCGGGACGCAGACCTTCACGCCCCTGTGGAAGGCGCAGGGCAGCGGGCACGTCGTCAACGTGGCCTCCCTGGCCGGCCTGGTGCACCCCGCCGGGATGGGCGGGTACAACGCCACGAAGGCCGCCGTCGTCGCCTTCACCGAGACCCTCGGCCACGAGCTCGCCGACTTCGGGATCCGCGCCAGCGTGGTGTGCCCGTCGTACTTCCGCTCCAACCTGGTGGCCTCCCTCAGCGGCGCCGACGAGGCGGTCGGGCAGGTGGTCGGCAGGCTCATCGACGCCTCTCCCCTCACGGCCGCGGACATCGCGGAGGCGACCCTGGCCGCGCTCGAGGCGGGCGACGACCTCGTCCTGCCCGACGCCGCGGGCCGTCAGGCCGTCGACCTCAAGCGCACCGACCGGGCCACCTACGACGCCGTGATGCGGCACCAGGCCACCGCCCTGCACGCCGCCGCGCAGCGGCAGGAGGAGAACCGATGACCACGCCCCCCGAGCCCGACGCCGTGCGCGACGCCCGCGACGTCCGCGCCGAGGACGGCTTCGACGTCGACGCCGTCGCCACCTGGCTGCGTGAGCACGCCACCGACCCCACCGGCCTGGACGGCACCCCCGAGGTGCGCCAGTTCGCCGGCGGCGCGTCCAACCTGACCTTCCTGCTGCGCTGGCCCACCCGCGACCTGGTCGTACGGCGTGCGCCGCGCGGCACCAAGGCACGCGGCGCCCACGACATGGGCCGCGAGCACCGGCTCCAGAGCTCGCTCGCCGGCCACTTCGACTACGTCCCGGCGATGGTCGCGCACTGCACCGACGAGTCCGTCATGGGCGCGGAGTTCTACGCCATGGAGCGCATCGACGGGTTCGTGCCGCGCAGCGAGTGGCCGGCCGACGTGCCGCTGTCACCCGAGCAGGCCCGCGCCCTGTGCCTGCGTACGGTGGAGGTCCTGGCCGAGCTGCACGCCGTCGACCCCGACGCGGCCGGGCTGACCTCGCTCGGCAAGGGTGAGGGGTACGTCGGCCGCCAGGTCGGCGGCTGGGCGACGCGCTACCGCAACGCCCGCACCCCCGACGTGCCCGACAACGAGCAGGTCATCGCCTGGCTGGAGGCCAACCAGCCCTCCGACGTCGCGACCTGCGTGATCCACAACGACTTCAAGCTCGACAACCTCGTCCTGGACCCGGCCGACGTCACCCGCGTCGTCGGCGTCCTCGACTGGGAGCTCGCCACCCTCGGCGACCCGCTGATGGACCTGGCCTGCTCGATGGCGTACTGGGTCCAGGCCGACGACCCCGAGGACTTCCAGATGGTCCGGCGGGTGTCCACGCACCTGCCCGGGATGCTGACCCGCGACGAGGTCGTCGCCGAGTACGGCCGCCTCACCGGCCGTACGGTGACGCCCGAGCAGTGGCGCTTCTACGAGGTGTACGGCCTGTTCCGGCTGACCGCGATCGCCCAGCAGATCTACTACCGCTACTTCTACGGGCAGACCACCAACGAGGAGTACGCCGTCTTCGGCCCGGCCGTGCAGATCGTGTCGCGGCGCCTCGCCACCCTGGTCGACGGGGACGACGCGTGAGCCGGCTGCTGCTGGTGCGCCACGGCCAGGCCTCGTTCGGGGCCGAGGACTACGACAACCTCTCCGAGCTCGGTACGGAGCAGTCGCGGCTGCTCGGTGCCGCCCTCGCCCGTCGCGGCGTGGTGCCGACCGCCGTGGTCACCGGCGGCATGCGCCGGCACCGGCAGACCGCGGACGCACTGCTGGCCGGCGGCGGCTGGGACCTGCCCCGCTCGGTGGACACCGGCTGGGACGAGTTCGACCACCTGCAGGTGCTGGCCGTCCACGGGGCCCCCGACGACCCGGACGAGGCGGCCAGCAAGGCCGGATTCCAGCGCTGGTTCGAGGAGGCGACCGCGCGGTGGATCGGTGGTGGCGAGGACGACGCGTACGACGAGTCGTTCCGCACCTTCACCACCCGCGTCGAGGACGCCCTGCGCCGCGCGGTCACCTCGCTGCACGACGCCCCGCGCAACAGCACCGTCGTGGTGTGCACCAGCGGCGGCCCCGTCGCCTGGGCGGCCACCACCCTGCTCGGCGGGGGCGCCGACCTGTGGCTGCGGCTCAACCCGACCACCGTCAACTCCAGCCACTCCACCGTCGTGGTCGGCTCGCGGGGCACCACACTGGTGTCGCTCAACGAGCACGGCCACCTCCCCGTGGACGCGATCACCTACCGCTGACGCGGTCACCGAAAGGACCTGCCGTGCCCACCACCCTGATCACCGGGGCCTCCTCCGGCCTCGGCGCCGAAATGGCCCGCCAGCTCGCCGTCCGCGGCCACGACCTGGCCCTGTGCGCCCGTCGTACGGACCGGCTCGAGGAGCTGCGTGCCGAGATCCTCGCCGCCCACCCCGACCGCACCGTGTCGGTGCGCGCGCTGGACGTCAACGACCACGACGCCGTCTTCGAGGTCGTCAACGCCTTCGCCGAGGAGTTCGGGCACCTCGACCGGGTCGTGGTCAACGCCGGCCTCGGCAAGGGTCAGCCGCTCGGCACCGGCCGCTTCGACGCCAACCGGGAGACCGCGCTGACCAACACCATCGGCGCGCTGGCGCAGACCGAGGCGGCCGCGGCCGTCTTCCGCGCCCAGGAGGCCGGGCACCTCGTGATGATCTCGTCGGTCTCGGCCGTGCGCGGCATGCCCAGGAACATCACCACGTACGCGGCCACCAAGGCGTTCGTGGCCCACCTGGCCGAGGGGTTCCGCGCCGACGTGCTGCGGATCCCCGGGATCAAGGTCACCGTGCTCTACCCGGGCTACATCGAGTCCGAGATGTCCGGCAGTGCCGCCACCACGCCACTGATGGTCGACACCGCCACCGGGGTGCGTGCCATGGTGGAGGCGATGGAGAAGGGCGTCGCCTCGGCCCGCGTCCCGGCGTGGCCGTGGGTGCCGGCCGGGTTCGCGCTCAAGGTGCTGCCGCTGCGGCTGGCCCGGAAGCTGATGGGCTGAGCGGGCCCACTCAGGCGGAGGTCTCCGCGGGGCTCCGGCGCCGCCGGCGCGAGGAGCCCACGAACGCGGACGCGATCGCGACGAGCAGGACCGTGATCACCGCCGCGGCGACCAGCACCCGCCCCAGCCCCTGGCTGGCGACGTCGAGGAACGCGTACGGCACGGTGGCCGTGGTGCCGTCCGGCATGCCGTACGACGGGTCGAACAGCGCCGCCCGCGCGAAGGTGTAGACGATCCACGCCATCGGCCAGCCGATGAAGGCCAGGTCGCCCCAGCGCCACGGCGTCCCCGGCCCGACGAGGAGGCCGCCGACCGCGAGGCACGGGACGACGACGTGCAGCCCCTTGTCGAGCCACCAGTCCAGGCCGCTCAGGGAGAGGTACGGGCCGATCAGCAGGGCGAAGACGACGAAGGTCAGGCTGATCCCTGTCAGCGCGGCCAGCCGCAGCAGCCGCAACCACCGCACCCCGGGCGCGACGCCGCCCAGCAGCGCCACGCTCGTCGCCAGCACCAGCAGGTTGGACTGGATGGTGAAGTAGCTGAAGAAGTTGAGCACCGACAGTCCCTGCCGGGCGCTCACCACGAGCTGCCCCACCACCGCGACCAGCACGACCACCACCGTGGCCGCGTGCCAGGCGCGCTGCACCCCGGTCATCTCCACCCCCGTCCGCGCCCGGTGGGCCGGGCGCGGCCTCACCCTACGCGGCTCAGTACTCCGGCTCGGGCTCCCGGGTGATGTGCATCGCCGCCTCCTCCGCGCTCGCCCCGGCACCGTCGATGCCGACGTCGCGGGCGACCTCCTGGCCGTCGGTGTCCACGCCGTACCCCTCGTCGGGCTGCACCAGGCGGCCCGCCCGCTGGTCGCGCTCGTCGAGACCGATCTGGTCGTCGAGGGCGTTCTCGTCGGTCCAGCTGTCCTGATCCGCGTACGGGTCGACGTCCGGCTCCTCCTGGGCCAGCCGACGGTCCAACCCCTCCCCGGCGCGCTCCTCGGCGGGCGTCGGGAAGTCGTTGTAGCCGTACGGGGGACGGTCCGGGGGCGAGTAGCCCCGGTCCAGGACGTCGCTCAGCTCAGCGTCGTCGAGCGTGTCCCCCGGCTGGAGCTGGTCCTCGTCGTCGACGGACATGTCGCCGTACAACTCGCGGTCGCTCATGGCTCCTCCTGCGGTCAGGGGTACGAGGGGTCTCCTCGTACCTCCACCTTCGTCGTCCGGACGGCCCCAGACAAGGGGCCGAGGACCCCGTCAGGAGGGACGGTGGACTCAGAGCCGCGGAGTCAGCGTCCGCGTGGCTTGCGGACCGCCTCACGGGTCAGCGCATCGGTGAGCAGCGCGACCAGCGCCTCCGTCTGGACGTCGGCCGAGGAGGTGACCTCCTCGTCGGACCCGTCGAGCGCGCGGGCAGCGAGCCCGGCCTTGGAGTCGATGAGCTCCGCGATCCGGGTGTCGATGGTCTGCGCGGCGATGATGCGCCACGCGGTGACCGGGTCGGACTGCCCGATGCGGTGCACGCGGTCGATCGCCTGGGTCTGCTCCGCGTCGGTCCACGACAGCTCGGCCAGGACGACGTTGGAGGCCACCTGGAGGTTGACGCCCACGCCGGCCGCGGAGAGCGAGCAGACGATGACCTGGACGTCCTCGTCGTTGACGAAGGCGTCGATGGCGTGCTCGCGCGCCTTGGGCGTCTGGTCGCCGCGGATCGAGGTGTGCTTGAGGCCCCGACGCGTGAAGGTCTCCTCGGCGATGTCCATCACGTCGACGTGACGGGCGAAGAAGACGACCTTGCCGACGTTGCGCGCCAGCTGGGCTGCGTAGTCGGCGGCCAGGCCGGCCTTGGCGTGGCCGATGCGGCGCAGCATCGAGAAGACGTTCTCCCCGTTGGTGGAGGTCTCCATCTCCTCGCGCTCCCACACCGCCACCCGACGGACCAGCTCGTGGTCGATGCCGTCGACGACCGTGCCGGCGCGGCGCGTCTCCAGCGCCGCGTGGTAGCGCTGCACCAGGCGTCGGGCGAGCTCGGCCTCGGCGGCCCGGATCGAGCGGCTGTCCTCGTCGTCCAGCTCCACGGGGATGTCGGCGACGCGACGGGCCGGGATGTCGGAGGCGACCTCCGCCTTGCGGCGACGCACGATGCCCATGTCGATGACCGCCTTGCGCGCGGCCGGGTAGAACGCAGGCTCGGCGGGCGTCAGCCCGGTCTCCTCGAGGGAGTCGATGAGCGTCGGCAGCGGCTTGACGTCGTCGATCCAGCCGAGGAACTGCCAGATCGCGCGGAAGTCCTCGATGGTGTTGATCAGGGGCGTGCCCGTGAGGGCCATGAGCAGCGGGCGGGCCGTGCGCGAGCGCAGCCGCTCGGACAGCTCGAGCACGTGCTTGGAACGCTGGGAGGACTTGTTCTTGATGAAGTGCGCCTCGTCGACGACCATCCCCTTGAACCCGAAGTCGCCGAGCCAGCCGACGTGGCGGTCGAGGATCTCGTAGTTCACGACCACGATGTCGGCGAACGCGTCGACGTTGTCACCGTCGCCGTGGATGACCGTCGCGCGACGGCGCGGCGTCCAGCGCTCGGTCTCGCGGGCCCAGTTGGTCTTGACGACGTTGGGGCACACCACCAGGAGCGGGTACGCGTCGGCCGCCTGCGCGGCGAGCAGCGCCTGCGCGGTCTTGCCGAGGCCGGGCTCGTCGGCGAGCAGGAACGTCCGGTGCCCCTCGGCGACGGAGGCGATGAGCCGGGCCTGGTGCGGCATCAGCTCGAGCTTGCCGGGCGCCTTGAGCGAGGACGCCTCGGGCAGGTCCATCCGCGAGGAGCTGCCACCGAGCTCGAAGGAGCGGAACAGCGGCCCCAGCAGCTCCCACGAGTCCAGCCGGTGGCTGGTGGTGCGCCGCTGCTGGCCGATCTCGAAGTCGGGGCGCAGGAACGGGTTGGACAGCTTGCGGCGGCGTACGGACAGAGGCGTCACACGACGCTCGGCGCTGGGGTCCTCCTCGACCGGGGCCGGCTCCTCGACGACCACCTCGATGCCGGCCTTGCGCAGCATCTCCACGCGCAGGTCCTGCGCGGCCTCGGAGAAGACCGCGTCCTCGGCGAGCAGCGTGAACAGCGACGGGTCGCGGGTGGCGGTCTTGGCCAGGATGGTGGCGATGCCGTCGAGACGCTTCAGCTCGTCGTTCTTCTGCGCGTCGGTCAGGCTCGTGGCCGCCTTCACCTCCGTACGGTGCTCGCGGGCGAGCGTGGCCACGACCTGGAAGCGCGTGCGCTGCGTGGGCGACAGCGGTCCGCGCTGGACGGCGGACTCGATCTCGCGCACGGCGCGGGCGAGGACGGGGACGATGCCCTCGTTGTCCTTGTGCCGGGCGTGGGCAGGGGTGCGTCGTCCGCCACGCTGGCGCTGGCGCTGAGCCAAGAGAGGTCCTCCCGTGAGGGTCCTGCACGATGGTCGCGTTGACCGGCCGGCTCGGCGCTGAGGCTGGTTGGCCACGGCGCAGAGGACGCGCGGGCATCGCGACGGATGTCGAATCCCGAGCCATCGGGTGGCTCCCGCCACCGAGTGCGACGCGGGTGGAAGCCTCGGCGTGCGTGGGATGCGTCACCAGCGTACCTGCCCGAGCGTCCCAACGCCCATCTGGCCCACCGGGCGGGTCGCGCGCGGGGTGGCACGAGGTCCCACCAGATGCACGAAGCGCCCCGGGTGCCGCTGGACATGTGTAAGTTGCACGTCGGTCCACCGTCGTCGGTGGCCAGCAACAGACAGGAGCTCCACGCGTGACCGAGCAGACCCGGTCGTCGGCCGCCGACGACCGTCAGGCTCGTTGGATCCTCGCGGCTCTGTGCTTCGGCGGCCTGAGCGCTGCCCTCATGCAGACGCTGGTGATCCCGATCCAGGGCGACCTGCCCGCCCTGCTCGGCACCTCGCGCAGCAACGCCTCCTGGGTGGTGACCGCGACGCTGCTCGCCGGCGCCGTGGTGATGCCGGTCGCCGGCCGCCTGGGCGACATGTACGGCCGCCAGCGCGTCCTGGCCGCCAGTGCGGCGCTGATGGCCGCCGGGTCGGTCGTGTGCGCGTTGTCGGACACGGTCGTACCGCTGCTGGTCGGTCGCGCGATGCAGGGCCTGGCGATGGGGTACATCCCCGTCGCGATCAGCCTCGTGCGCGAGGTGATGCCCCCACGCCGGGTGCCCACCGCGATCTCGGTCATCTCCGCCACGATGGGCGTGGGAGGCGCGATCGCGATGCCGCTGGCCGCGTGGATCGCCCAGGAGCACGACTGGCACGCCCTGTTCCTGGTCTCCACCGTGGTCTCCCTGATGGTGCTGACCACCACCCTCCTCGTGATTCCCCACATCCGTCCCGCCGGCAACGCCCGGCTCGACGTGCCCGGGGCTCTCGGTCTGGCCGTGGGGCTCGGCGGCGTCCTCGTCGGGGTGTCGAAGGGGAACGAGTGGGGCTGGGGCTCCCCGGCCACGCTCGGCTGCCTCCTCGGCGGTCTCGCGGTCCTCGTCGGGTGGGGCCGCTACCAGATCGGGCAGCGTGAGCCGCTCGTCGACCTCCGCCTCAACGCGCAGGGGCCGGTGCTCATCACCAACCTGGCCGCCATGCTCGTCGGGTTCGGCATGATGGCCAGCTCGATCGTGGTCCCGCAGCTGCTGATCCTGCCCGCCGAGACCGGCCACGGACTGGGCCTCACGCTGCTCGAGTCGGGGCTGTGGATGACGCCCGGCGGGCTCGTCATGCTCGTCCTGGCGCCGTACTCGGGCCGGCTGATCGGCCTGATCGGTGCCCGCGCGACGCTGGCGATCGGCGCGGGCGTCCTCACCGCGAGCTACGTGTTCGCCGCGTTCAACATGTCCGAGCCCTGGCACCTGCTGGTGACGATGTGCGTCGGCTCGGCCGGCGTCGCCCTGGCGTACGCGGCGATGCCGACCCTGATCCTCGACCACGTCCCCCTCTCCGGCGCGGGGGCCGCCGTCGGCCTGAACGGCCTCATGCGCTCGGTCGGCACGACGTGCGCGGGCGCCGCGATGGCGGCGGTGCTGAGCTCGCGCACCATGGAGTTCGCCGGCTCGCAGGTCCCCACGCAGACCGCCTTCACCCTCTGCTTCGTGGTGGGCGTCGTGGCCTGCCTGGTGGGCGCCGGAGTTGCCCTCGCCATCCCGAGGGGTCAGGCTGCGGGCAGCCACTGACCGGCCCGCCGGGCCCCGGGAAAGGACCTCTGACCGTGCGCCTGCTCGCCGCCACCGCTCTCCTGCTGCTCTGCACGACCGTGACCGCGTGCTCCGCCGACACTGAGGAGGGCGGCGGGCCGGTCGCCACCCACACCGCGCTCGACGGGAGCACGTACAACTCCGTCGACGTGGAGTTCGCCAGCGGCTCCGTCCCGCTGCTCGCCGACGCGATGGTCCTCGTCGACGAGGCCCTGGCCCGTGAGGTGTCACCGGACACCCGCGCTCTGGCCGAGCAGGTCCGCGACGGCCGCGGCCCCGAGATCGAGCAGCTCGTCACGTTCCTGGGCGACTGGGGCGAGGAGGTCCCCGAGACCGCGCGCGACCACGCCAACGCCGAGCACGGCGACCCGACCGAGGACCCTGCTCCCGGGCCGACCGCCGACCCGGCGTACGAGCGTCAGTGGGCCGCGGAGATGACCGAGAAGCTCGAGAAGGTGCTGACCCTCGCCGAGCGGCAGGTCGCCGACGGCGCCGACGAGGACGCGACCGCCCTGGCGGAGCAGATGAAGGTCAACCTCGCCGAGCTGGTCGAGCTCCTCGAGTCCGCCTGAGGATCAGCCGCACTCGTCGAGGGCCTCGAGGATGGACGACGACACGGCGGCCAGCACGTCCACCTGCTCGGGCGTGAGGCGGTCGAAGACGAGCCGGCGGACCTGGGCGACGTGGCGCGGGGCCACCTCGCGCACGACCTCCATACCCGTGTCGGTCAGCACGGCGTACTGGACGCGCCGGTCGGCGTCACAGCGCACCCGCTCGACCCAGCCGCGGCCGACGAGGACGTCCACGGCGTGGCTCAGGCGGGACGGGGTGGTGCCGGTGGAGCGCGCGAGCTCGCCCATCGACAGGGTGCGGTCCTCGGCCTGGGAGAGGAGCGCGAGCATCGAGTAGTACGCGTGGGAGATGCCCACCTCCTCGCGCAGCTGGGAGTCCAGCGCGTGCGGCAGCACCTGGACCACCCGCACCAGCGGGAGCCAGGCGGCCATCTCGTTGTCGTCGAGCCAGCGGGTCTCCTGCTCGAGGTCCGTGGCGGTGCTCATCGCGGCCCACTTCCGTTGTTTGAAGATTGAACTCTGTGGGTGCAACGCCCCCGTCGGCGGGAATGTTCCCCGGCTGGCCCGCCCGGTCGATGCGTGCCACCATGGCAGCCAGAGACCCACCACGGGGCTCTCCGGACGAGGGGTGCCGTACCCGGCCAGCGACAAGACGGTGCTTCAAGGAGTTGTCATGGCGTGGATCGTTCTCATCGTGTCCGGGATCTTCGAGGCCGTGTGGGCCGTCGCCCTCGGTCGCTCCGAGGGGTTCTCCCGTCTCGTCCCGTCGATCGTCTTCTTCGCCGCCCTGGCGGTGTCGATGGGCGGCCTTGCGTACGCGATGCGCACGCTGCCGATCGGCACGTCGTACGCCGTCTGGGTCGGCATCGGCGCGAGCATCGCGGTGGCCTACTCGATGTGGACCGGCGACGAGGCCTTCTCGTGGGTCAAGGTCGCCCTGATCCTCGGGATCGTCGGCTGCGTGATCGGGCTCAAGGCCGCCCACTGAGTACCGCGACGGACTGGCCGCCGGACCTCAGCTGGCCATGAACAGGATGGCCTCGCGGTCGTACTCACGACCGGGGTGCTCGGCGGCCAGGTGGGTCTGCACCTTCTCGACGAGGGTGTCCTCGTCCTCGGCGGTGATGTACTCGCCGCAGGGGCAGTTCAGGCGGGTCTTCATCGGGTTCTCCTCAGTCGGTTGGACAGGTGTCCAAGCATAACGACGGTACGGCGGCCCGACCAGCGTCGGACCGCCGTAGCGCGGTGTCGTGGACCGGTCAGTCCAGCGCGAGCCCCGAGGCCGGCGCCACCCGGGCCGCGCGACGGCTGGGCAGTGCACTCGCCACGACCCCGCTCAGCCCGGCGACCAGCACGACCACCAGCAGCTGCACCCACGGCACCGAGAAGGTCGCCTCGACCAGCCCGGCGAGCATCACCTGGACCCCCACCCAGGCGAAGGCCAGACCGATCGCAACGCCCAGGAGCGTCGCCACGCCCGCCAGCAGCACGCCCTCGACCGCGAGGGTGCGGCGCAGCTGGGTCCGGGTGAGGCCCATCGCCCGCAGCAGCGCGTTCTCCCGGGTGCGCTCCAGGACCGACAGGCCCAGCGTGTTCGCGATGCCGATCAGGGCGATCAGCACGGCGATGCCGAGCAGCCCCACGACGGCGGCGGTGATGACGTCCATCTGGGTGTCGATCCAGGACCGGTCGGCGTAGCCGCCGCCGATGAGGACCTCCACCCCGGCAGTGGCACCGTTGACCGCGGTCTCGAGGTCGCCGGCGTCGGCGCCGTCGGCAGCACGTACCCACACGGCCGTCGGCTGCGGGTCGCCGCCCAGGGCGGTGAGCGTCGCCGCCGAGACCACGCCGGCCTGACCGTACGCGTCGCTCAGCCGCACGCTCAGCGTGTGGACCTCGCCGGCGACGCGCACGTCGACCGTGCCGTCGGTGTCGATCCGCTCCGCGGCCTTGTCGGGGAGCCCGACGTACGTCTCGATCGGCAGCACCAGGTCGACGCCCTCGAAGGGGTCTCCCCCACGGAGCACCGCGGAGCTGCCCGCCGCCACCAGCGGCACCTCCTGGCCGCCGATGGTGGCCCGCACGCCGTCGAGCACCTCGACGGCCTGGACGGCGTCGCTGCCGGCGAGCGTCTCGCCGACGCCGTCCGGCAGCGCCCCGGAGGTCGCCACGGCCACGGCGTCGAGCGGGTACTGCTCCTCGGTCTCCTCGGCCATCGCGCCGGAGATCGTCCCGAGTCCGGTCAGCACCGCGGTGGTGAGAGTGACACCGACCATCAGCGAGGCGGTCGTGGTGGCCGTACGGCGCGGGTTGCGCACCGCGTTGGAGGTGGCCAGCCGCGTGACGGTCCCGCGCGACCCGGCGCGCGACGTCAGGCGGCCGGCCGCACGGACCAGGGCCGGCACCACGAACGGACCGACGAGCAGGACACCGGCGAAGGCGAGCCCGCCGCCCGCGAACATCACGACCAGCGACGTCGCCACCTCGTCGAGGTTGACCGCCAGGGCCAGGACGCCCGCGCCCAGCAGCACCGCCACCGCACCGGTGGCCAGGCGCAGCCGCCCGGCCGTGCTGCGCGCGTCGAAGCCACCCGCCGGCCGCAGCGCGGCGAGCGGCGAGATGCGGGTGACGTTGCGCGTGGGCAGCCACGCGGCGGCCAGGGTGACGACCACGCCCACCGCCGCGGCGCCGAGCACCCAGAGCAGCTGGAAGGACGGCAGCCCCAGGACGTCGGTCCACAGCCCGGCCAGCGCGGTGAGTCCGTACGCGGCGGCGACGCCGGCGACGACGCCGACCAGGGCCGCGACCACGCCGAGGACCAGCGCCTCCACGCGCACCGAGCGCCGCAGCTGCTTGCTGGTGACACCCACGCAGCGCAGCAGCGCGAAGTCGCGGGAACGCTGCGCGAACAGGATGGCGAACGTGTTGGTGATGACCAGGATGGCCACCCCCAGGGCGATGGCTGCGAAGACCTGGACGAGCAGGGCGATCACGTCGACCCCCTGGGTCACCTGGGACTGCAGCTCGGCGACGTGGTCGGCGGTGGTCCGTACGACGGTGTCGGCGCCGAGCACGTCCGCGGCGCTCGAGGCGGGTCCGTCCCACAGGACGCCGGAGACCCACACCCCGTCCACGCGGGCCAGGTCACTCCACAGGAGCTGCACGTCGGAGCCGTTGACCGGGTTGGTGGTGATCCCCACGACCGTGCCCTCCACGGCCCCCTTGCCGGTGCCCACGACGAGCGGGTCCCCGAGCGACAGGTCGCGCTTGGCCGCCACGGCCTCGGTGACCAGCAGGTCCCCGGCCTGCGCCGGCTGGGTGCCGTCGACGAGCGTCTGCCACTGGAGGTCGGCCCGGTCGGGGGCGACGCCGACGTACGTCTCGAAGGTCGACCCTGACCCCGTGCGCGCGGCCACCCACCCCTGGGCGACCGCGCTGGCGTCGACGCCCTGCTTGCCGGCGGCGGCCAGGACGGAGTCGGCCTCCTCCACGGAGGCCGCCTCGACGATGTGGGAGGCACGCTCGTACGGCGCGCCCACGTCGGCGGTCATCCCGCTGCGCAGCGCACCGGCGAGCCCGTCGGTGGCCACGATGAACGCGACGCCGATGACGACGGCGAGGGCGGAGGCGACGTACCTGCGGGTGTTGTGCCGCAACGAGGCGAGGAGCACGGTGCGCATCAGGCGACCTTGCTGCGCAGCGCGGCGACGAGCTCGTCCTGGCTGGGGTCGACCAGGTGGGCGGCCACCGAGCCGTCACGGATGACGACGACGTCGTCGGCGTACGAGGCGGCCTCGAGCTCGTGGGTCACCATGACGACCGTCATGCCCTGCTCGCGGACGCTGCGGCGCAGGTGGCTGAGCACCTCCGCGCTGGCCTCGGAGTCGAGGTTGCCGGTCGGCTCGTCGGCGAAGACGATGTCGGGACGGGCGACGAGGGCGCGGGCGATCGCGACGCGCTGCTGCTGCCCGCCGGAGAGCTCGCCGGGCAGGTGGCCGAGGCGGTCGGCCAGCCCGAGGACCCCCACCACGGCGTCGTAGTGGGCGCGGTCGACCTCGCGGCCGGCCAGCTCGAGCGGGAGCAGGATGTTCTGACCGGCGGTGAGCATCGGCAGCAGGTTGAACGCCTGGAACACGAAGCCGATGTGCTCGCGCCGGAAGAGCGTCAGCGCGGTGTCGTCCATGCCCCTCAGCGTGGTGCCGGCGACGACGACCTCACCGGAGGTGGGGACGTCCAGACCGGCGAGGCAGTGCATCAGGGTCGACTTGCCGGAGCCGGAGGGCCCCATGATCGCGGTGAAACGGCCCGCCGCCACGTCGAGGTCGACCCCGCGCAGGGCGTGCACCGCGCCGGGGCCACTGCCGTAGGTCTTGGTGAGGTCCCGGGCGCTGGCGGCGGGACGGCCGGTGCCGGTCTGGGACGTGGTCGAGTACGTGGCTGCTGAGGTCATGCCTCCATGCTTCTCGTCACGAGGCACCCGGGCGTCGGCCCCGGGACCGAACCTCGGGTCCTCCCGTGGTCGTACGGACGGCCGTGCGTCCTCCCCCGGGAGGACCCGTCAGGGGCGCACGAGCCCGGTCTCGTAGGCCAGCACCACCAGCTGCACCCGGTCGCGGACCCCGGTCTTGGCGAGCAGCCGCCCGACGTGGGTCTTGACGGTCGTCTCGGCGACCACGAGGTCGGCGGCGATCTCGGTGTTGGAGCGGCCGGCGGCGATCAGCCGCAGCACCTCGGTCTCGCGTTCGGTGAGGCCGGCCAGGCGGTCGTCGCCGGCGCCGGGTGTCGGCGCCGGAACCGTGGGGTCGGGCAGGGCCGCGAAGTGGTCCAGCAACCGCTTGGTGGTGCTGGGGGCGACGACGGCGTCGCCGGCGTTGACGGACCGGATCGCGCCCAGCAGCTCCGGCGGGGTGGCGTCCTTGAGCAGGAACGCCGACGCACCGGCCCGGATCGCCGCGAAGGCGTACTCGTCGAGGTCGAAGGTGGTGAGCACGATGACCCGCGGCGCCGAGGGCTGCTCCAGCAGCCGCCGCGTCGCCTCCACGCCGTCCATCCGCGGCATGCGGACGTCCATGAGGACCACGTCGGCGCGGGTGACGGCGAGGCGTTCGAGGGCCTCTCCCCCGTTGCCGGCCTCCCCCACGACGACCATGTCGTCCTGGGAGTCCACCAGCATGGTGAACCCGGCGCGGACCATCTGCTGGTCGTCGACCAGGAACACCCTGATCGGCCCGTCGTGGTCCGTCTCGCGCGGTTCCGCAGCTGCCTCGTGGTTCACAGCGGGATTCTCGCACTGACGAGCCAGCCGCCGCCGGGTGCCGGACCTGCCTCGAGGGTGCCACCGTGCACGTCGACGCGCTCCCGCATGCCGCGCAGCCCGAGCCCGTGCCCGTCGCTGCCCGCGGCGGCGCCACGTCCGTCGTCGCGCACCTCCAGGCGTACCCCCGCGGGTCCGGTGCGGACCAGCACCTGCACGCGTGCCCCGGGGCCGGCGTGCTTGCGCACGTTCGTCAACGCCTCCTGCACCACCCGGTACGCGGCCAGACCGACGCCGCCGGGGACCTCGGGCCACTCCGCGGGCAGGTCGGCCTCGACGAGGGTCCCGCCCGCGCGCGCCTCGTCGAGGAGGTGCTCGATGTCGGCCAGCACGGGCTGCGGCAGCACGCCGGAGTCGCCCGTGCGCAGCAGGCCCAGCAACCGACGCATCTCCGCGAGGGAGTCCCGACCGGTGGCCGCGACCGTCTCCAGGGTGTCCACGGCCACCTGAGGGTCCTTGGCCGCGGCGTACCGGGCGCCGTCGGCCTGCACCACGATGACCGACAGTCCGTGGGCGACCACGTCGTGCATCTCGCGGGCGATCCGGGCACGCTCGTCCTGGGCGGCCAGCGCGACGTCGCGCTCCGCCATCCGCTGGGCCTGGTCGGCCCGGTCGACGAGCGAGGCGACGAAGCGGTCGCGCTGGCTGCCGGCGAGGCCGAACGCCCACGCGGTGGCCGCGATCCCGGCACTGCTCAGCGTCGGTGCGACCAGGGCGCTCGGGTCGAGCTGGCCGGCCGGCGTGTAGGCGGCCGTCCAGTCGTAGGCCGCGACGAGCGCCGCGCAGAAGGTGACACCGAGCGCGCTCCACGCGGCGGTGCGGCTGCCCCACCGCGACACGGAGTACGCGGCGATCGGGAAGGCGATCTGCCCGACGATCGGCTGGTCGGTCAGCGGCACCTGCAGGGCGCTGGCCGCCGCGACCGCGACGAAGACCCAGGTGGGATGCGTGCGGCGCCACCACAGGGGGGCGATCTGCAGCAGGCAGAGCAGCGCGAGGAGGTGGTCGCCGGCGACGCCGTACCCCAGGACGCTCAGCCCGGCCAGGAGCACCACGAGGGCGCGGTCGAACCAGCGGCTCAACCGGGGACCCATCGTCCAGGGCATCGTGGAACTCACGGGCCCGATCGTAGGTCGCCGGATGCCACCGGACGTCCTCCTGCGGGACGATCTGTGCCCCGCCGTGGCGGCTCCGTACGATGGCGGGGCCATGCCTGTCCCCCTGCCCACCGACGCCCGCGAGCGCAAGCTCCTGCTGGCCGTGGACGCGCCCTCGCTGCTGCACCGCAACCACCACGCGCGGGCCCACACAAGGCTGATGGACCGCTCGCACCGTCCCGCGTGGGCCCTGCACGGGATGCTGCGCCAGATCATCGAGTCGATCGACTCGTTCGCGCCGGACGCGGTGATCTTCGGCCTGGACGACCGGACGGCCTCGGTGCGCTCCGACTTCTACCCCGACTACAAGGGCGGGCGGCCGCCCAAGGACCCCGAGCTGGTGGAGCAGCTGGACCGGGCGGGTTCCCTGCTGGACGCGCTCGGCCTGGCCACCCTGACCCCGCCGGGGTTGGAGGCGGACGACGTGAACGCGTCGGCGGCCACGTGGGCCACCCGCAACGGGTGGGACTGCGTGATCATCACCTCCGACCGCGACTCCTTCGCCCACATCAGCGAGCACACGCAGGTCCTGCGCCTCATCGACGGCGGGATCCACAACTCCCCGCTGCTCAACCCGGCGCGGCTGCACGCCATGTACGGGGTGGCGGCGGAGAACTACCTGGAGTTCGCCGCACTGCGCGGCGACGCCAGCGACAACTTGCCCGGCGTGCCGGGGGTCGGTGAGAAGACGGCTCCGGTCCTGCTCGCCGCGATGGGTTCGATGCAGGCGGTGTGGGCCGACATCGAGCACTGCGAGGGCAGGCACCTCGTGGCCACGCTCGACGACTGGGCGGCCGAGACGGGCAACCGGAAGGTCGGCGCCACGCTCCTCAAGCGGCTGAGTGCACCGGGTGCGCGGGAGCGCTACGAGTTCAACGTGCGGGTGATGTCGGGTCGCGACGACCTCGACCTGCCGATCACGCCCGAGGTCCCGGGGACGCCGGGCCTGCTGCCGCTGGCGATCGACCGGGTCAACCGGGTCGTGGGCCACCTCAACGTGCAGGCCACCACCGACCTGGCCGTACGGGTGCTGACCGCGCGTCCCGCCTCCCAGGACGGGTGAGGCTGACGGGTGAGCCTCAGCCGATCTCGAAGCCGCCGACGACGGTGCCGGGCGGCAGCAGCCGCACCTGCTCGTGGATCTGGCCGAGCACGTTGAGGGCCATCACGAAGTCGGCGACCTCGAGGTTGTCCGCCTCCATCTCGCCGCCGAGCACGGGCGGCACCTTGAACGAGAGCACCTGGTCCCCGTACGGGTACAGGCCCGCCTCGGTGGCCGCCTGCGTCGCGGAGACCATGAGCAGCTCGTCCTCCCCCTCGGCGGAGTCGACCACGGCCTGCAGCGCGTCGAGGTCGTCCCACCCGCGGTAGAGCTCCCCGGTCATGGTGTCGAGGAACCAGTACGCCCCCCGGTCGTCGCTGAGGAACACGTCGCCGAACGCGTTGGTGATCCGCGGCGTGAGGCTGGCGATCGGTTCGCACCACTGCCACGACTCGAGCGCGGCGGCGTACTGCTCGTCACTGAACTGACGGATGAGGTCCACCCGCGCAGCCTAGGTGTCGCGGCCCCGCAGCGAGGCGTTTGCCGGAACTGCGAGGGCCACCAGCGCGACGACCAGGGCGACGACCCCGACCACGGTGGAGTCGGGAGCGTCGGTGAGACGCCCGGCCGCGATCCAGGCCAGCCCCCACGCCATCGCCACACCGATGCCCAGGTTGCCCCGGGTGCGCCGGGCGAGCACGACCGCGAGCACCGCGACGACCGCGAGAACCGCCACCGCCGTCGTGGCGGCGACCGTACGAGCCGGCTCGACCCCCGCGTCGACGAGGACCGCGGTGATGTTGGCACACGTCGCCACGCTCACCCAGCCCGTGTACAGGCCGAAGGTGCCGTCGGTGATCCAGGCGTCCGCCGTGCTCCCGGCGGCGTCGTCGGCCAGACGGGCCACGACGATTCCGAGCACCACGACCAGGGCGAGGATCACGACCACGCTCAGCCACAGCAGGTCGCCGCGCACCGTCAGCAGCC
Source organism: Nocardioides sp. (assembly GCF_051876515.1). Lineage (GTDB taxonomy): Bacteria > Actinomycetota > Actinomycetes > Propionibacteriales > Nocardioidaceae > Nocardioides. The sequence goes on from NZ_JBJEHY010000129.1 coordinate 22,594, forward strand.
ACAGGCAGTTGAGGAGCATCGAGGCCGCCGCGAGCCAGCCGGTCCGACGGTGTCGGGCGGCCTCACGCTGCGTCGGGAACCACTGCCACACGGTGTAGACGGCCAGGCCCGCGTAGATCAGGGACCAGATCGTGAACGCCGGCCCTCCGGGCGCGAGCAGCGTGGCGTCCGCGGCGAGCGCTCCTCCGGCGGCGTCCTCCACCGCTGGCGGCCCGAAGACCCCCGCCCCGTACATCGACCCGACGATGCAGACCACCAGCGACACCGTCACCGCGACCTGCCTGGCACGATCCTGACCGAGTGGGTTCACGGCCCCCACGATCACAGGTCGTCGGGGTCCAGGTCCAGCGTCGTACGGTCCAGGGAGGCGAGCAGGTCCAGCTGGGGGCCTACCTTGGGCAGCTCGAAGGCGAAGAAGTACTGCGCCGCCGCCCGCTTGCCGCGGGCGAAGCCGGAGTCCCCGCTGACGGCGAGCAGCTGCTCGAGCCAGATCCACGCGACTACCACGTGGCCGGCCGCCTCCAGGTAGATGCTGGCGTTGGCCAGTGCGAGCGCCGGGTCGAGCCCCTCCCACAGGATCCCGGTGACCTCGACGAGACGGCCCAGCGCCTTCTCCAGGCTCACCGCGTACGCCTCCGCGTCGCCGCCGGCCTCGCGCCCGCGGGCGGTGGTGGCGAGGATCGTCTCGGCCAGCAGCGCCAGCCCGGCGCCGCCACCGGCGACGACCTTGCGGCCCAGCAGGTCGAGCCCCTGGATGCCGTGGGTCCCCTCGTGGATCGGGTTGAGCCGGTTGTCGCGGTAGAACTGCTCGACGGCGTAGTCGCGCGTGTAGCCGTACCCGCCGTGGACCTGGATGGCCAGGTCGTTGGCGGCCAGGCACCACTGCGAGGGCCACGACTTGGCGATCGGCGTCAGCATCTCGAGCAGCTCGTGGGCGCGGCGCCGCTCGGCCTCGTCGGGATCCGTGAGGGAGTCGTCGACCAGGCGCGCGCAGTACAGGCTGAGCGCGAGACCACCCTCGACGTACGACTTCTGGGCCAGCAGCATCCGGCGCACGTCGGCGTGCTCGACGAGCGGCACCATCGGCGCGGACGGGTCCTTGGCGTCCACCGGCCGTCCCTGCGTGCGGGTGCGGGCGTACTCGAGGGCGTGGCGGTAGCCGGTGTAGCCGAGGGCCACGGCGCCCAGCCCGACCGAGACCCGCGCCTCGTTCATCATGTGGAACATGTAGCTCAGCCCGCGCCCCTCCTCGCCGACGAGGAAGCCGACCGCGCCCGCAGTGCCGCCGGGCGTGTGCGCACCCTCGCCGAAGTTGAGCAGGGTGTTGGTGGTGCCGCGGTAGCCCATCTTGTGGTTGAGCCCGACCAGCGCGACGTCGTTGCGCTCGCCGGGCGACCCGTCGGGGCCGACGAGCACCTTGGGCACCACGAAGAGCGAGATCCCCTTGACCCCGGCCGCGGCGCCGGCGGTGCGCGCGAGGACGAGGTGGACGATGTTGTCGGTCAGCGACTGGTCGCCGCCGGAGATCCACATCTTGGTCCCGAAGACGCGGTAGGTGCCGTCGGGCTGCACCTCGCCGCGCGTGGTGATGTCGCCCAGCGACGAACCGGCCTGAGGTTCGGAGAGGCACATGGTGCCGTACCAGCGGCCGTCGATGATCGGCTGCGCGTACGTCGCGACCTGCTCCGGCGTGCCGTGCGCGACGAGGAGGTTGGCGACGCCGAGGGCGAGGGTCGGGTACGCGACCGCGCCGATGCTGGCGGCGGAGAACTGCGCGGCCGCCGCTTGGGCGACGGTGAACGGCAGCTGCATGCCGCCGTACTGCTCGTCGAAGGTCGCGGCCGGCATGCCGGCGTCGGCGTACGCGGCCAGGGCCTCGGCGAGTCCGTCGGGGTGCACCACGGCACCGTCGTCGCCGACGTACGGCTCGTGGGTGTCGAGGGTGCGGTTGATCGGTGCGAACCGCTCCGCGGCGATGGTGGTGGCCAGGTCGAGGACGGCGTCGAAGGTCTCGCGCGAGTGGTCGGCGTAGCGGGGCCGCGCGGTGAGCGCCTCGACGTGGAGCCAGTCGTGCAGGAGGAAGGCGAGGTCGTCGCGCGGCACGAGGCGCGAGGCGGCAGTCATCGTGTGGTCTCCTTGCGGTCGGCGCGGCGCGACTGGATTCGCTAAGCGCTTGCTTAGTACAGTGAAGCCGAGGCCGGTCGCCGCGTCAACGTGGCACGCCTCGCACGCACGTCACCACCCCGCCAGCACCCCCGCCAGCACCCACGTCGACCCCAGGAGGCCCGGATGGCACCCCGCCCGCCCTCGCCCGAGCGCACCGGGGCGACCCGCGCGCGCCTGATGGCCGCAGGAGTGGCCGCGTTCGGCGCCAAGGGGTTCCACGCCACCAGCACCCGCGACATCGCCGCGGCCGCCGGGATGAGCCCCGCCGCGCTGTACATCCACCACCGCACCAAGGAGGAGCTGCTCCACGCGATCTCCTCCCACGGCCACGCGCTCATCGCCGACCTGGTCACCGCGGCCGTGCAGGGTCCCGGCACCCACGCCGAGCGGCTGGGTCGACTCGTGCACAACTTCGTGCGCCACCACGCCGAGGCGGGTGACGCGGCGCGCGTGGTCAACTTCGAGCTCCGCGCCCTCTCGCCGGAGCACCACCGCGAGATCGTCGCCGTGCGCCGCCGGATCGAGGCGGACGTGACGGCCCTGGTCGAGGCCGGCGCGGAGGCCGGCGAGTTCGACGTCGCCGACGCCCGCCTCTGCGCGACGGCCCTGCTCTCACTGGGGATCGACGTCTCCCGCTGGTTCACCCCCGGGCGGGCGTGGGACGCCGAGCAGGTCGCCGAGCAGTACGCCGGGTTCGCGCTGCGGATCGTGGGCCACCGGGGCGCCTGATCCGCCTCAGCCGGAGACGTCGGCCGCGACCGACACGGCCACCTTGCCGGTCACCCGGCCGGACTCGAGCAGGTCGATCGCCGTCCGGGCCTGCTCCAGCGGCAGGACGGCGTGCAGGTGCGGGCGCACCTGTCCGGCCTCGTACGCCTCGGCGAGCCGGCGCAGGTCCTCGCCGCGCTCGGCCGAGACGAGCATGACGTAGCGCTGCCGGGCCAGGGCCATCCGCAGCGAGCGGCGTACCGGGGCGCCGAAGCCGCCGGTGATCCGCTGGTCCGTCTCGGTGCCGACGAAGACCATCGTGCCGCGCTCGGTGACCAGACGCCGCTGCGTCGCCAGCGGGAGGCCGCCCGCGACGTCGAGGAGCGCGTCGAAACCTGTCCCCGCCTCGGCCACCCAGGCGTGGGGGTCGTCCGCGGCGTCGTGGGCCAGGACCCGGGTGGCACCCCAGCCGCGCACCGACTCCGCCTTGGCGCGGCTGCACACGGCGACCACCTCGAGCCCGCGCGCCACCGCGAGCTGCACGGCCAGGTGTCCCACGCCCCCGGACGCGCCCACCACCAGCAGCCGGCCACCTCCACCGACCTGCGCCGCCTCCAGCGCCTGCCAGGCGGTCAGGCCCGAGACGCCGAGCGCTGCCGCCTCGGCCCACGGCGCGCCCGCGGGTCGCGGCGCGAGCTTGGCGACCTTCGCGACCGCGTACGGGGCGAGCGACCCGCGGGCCATGCCGAAGACCTCGTCGCCGACGGCGAGCTCGGTGACACCCTCGCCCACGGCCGTGACCGTGCCGGCCACGTCGAGGCCGGGGACCGGCTGGCGCGGCGTGCGCCACCCGATCACGGGGCGCACCATGGCGGGCAGCCCGTGCATGAGGTGCCAGGTCCCCCGGTCGACGGCGGCCGCGGCCACCTCGACCAGCACCTCGCCACGCCCCGGCACCGGCACCTCGACGTCGTCGAGCGACCACACCTGCGAGGAGCCGTACCCCCGCTGCACCACTGCCCTCATCCGCTCCGCCACTGCCGCCCCCGTTCGTCCGACGCACCGTGCGCCACTCGTTACCGTACAAAGTACGGTACGGATAGGGTGTCCCCGTGTCCAGTGATCGCGCTCCCCGCAACACGCTGAGCCGCGACCGCGTGGTCGCGGCAGCCGTGGCGCTGGCCGACACCGACGGGCTGCCCTCGCTGACCATCCGCGCCCTGGCCACCGCGCTGGCGGTGAAGCCGATGGCGATCTACCACCACGTGCGCAACAAGGAGGCGCTCCTCGACGCGCTGGTCGACCACGTCTTCTCCCAGGTGCGGGTCTGCCGCGCCGACGCCGAGTGGCGCCAGGAGCTGGGGGCGCGTGCCGCCTCCCTGCGCGCGGCCCTGAACCGGCACCCGTGGGCGTTGACCCTGATGGAGGCGCGCAAGAACCCCGGCCCGGCCACCCTGGCCAACCACGAGGCGGCCCTCGACCTCCTGCGCACCAGCGGCTTCTCCCTGGCCGCCACCGCCCACGCGTACGCGGTGGTGGACGCGTTCGTCTACGGCTTCGCTCTGCAGGAGGCGATGCTCGACCAGGTCGAGCTCGCCGAGGCGCCGGGCGACCTCATCGAGGGCATCGACATGTCGGCGCTGCCGAGGATGGCCGAGTTCGCCACCCAGCACGTGATGCGTCCCGGGTACTCCTTCGGCGACTCGTTCGAGGTCGGTCTGGGGATGGTGCTGGACGGGATCGCCGCCCTGGCCTGAGGTCGTCGCGCCGGTCCGCTGACCGGAACCCGTCCCACCACCCGACGGCCCGCTGGTTGCATGTGCCCATGCCGCAGGCTGACACCGCATCCCTGGCCGTACCCCCGGCCACCTTCTCCGCCATGATCGCCGCGCGTCGCGACGACGACGCGGTGGCCCTGTGGTTCGAGGGCACCTCCTGGACCTGGCGCGAGGTCGTCTCCGAGGCCGCGCGTCGCGCCGGAGTCGCGCAGGCTCTGCTGGCGGACCGGCCAGACGGCTCGCCCCACCACCTGGGCGTCTTCCTGGAGAACACCGCCGAGCACCTCTTCTGGTGGCTGGGCTGCGCGCTGAGCGGCGTGACGTACGTCGGCATCAACCCGACCCGCCGCGGCCCGGACCTGGCCCACGACATCTCCTTCACCGAGTGCGCGGCCGTGGTCGTCGACGCCACCCGGGCGCCCCTGCTGGAGGGCGTCGCGCCGCTGCCCCCGGTCGTCGACGTCGACTCCCCCGCGTACGCCGCCACGCTGGGAGCCGCGGCGCCCGCAGAGCAGACGACCGTGGCCGAGCAGGCGATCCTGTCGCTGGTGTTCACCTCCGGCACGACCTCGGCCCCCAAGGCCGTCATCTGCAGCCAGGGCCGGATGGCGCGCATCGCCGCCACGCAGGTCGAGCGTCGGGCCCTGACCCGCGACGACACGTTCTACGTGGTGATGCCGATGTTCCACTCCAACGCCCTGATGGCCGGCATCGCGCCGGCCGTGGCCACCGGCGGCACCATCGTGCTGCGCCGCAGGTTCAGCGCCTCGCAGTTCCTGCCCGACGTGCGCGCCCACGGCGTCACGTTCTTCAACTACGTCGGCAAGCCGCTCAACTACGTCCTGGCCACCCCCGAGCAGCCCGACGACGCCGACAACACGCTGCGCATCGCGTTCGGCAACGAGGCCTCCGAGCGCGACATCGCCGCGTTCTCCGCCCGCTTCGGGTGCCGGGTGATCGACGGGTTCGGCTCGAGCGAGGGCGAGATCCAGATCGTGCGGACGCCCGACACCCCGCCCGGCTCGCTCGGCGTCTCGGCCCGCGAGGGCACCGTCGTCATGGACCCCGACACCCTCACCGAGTGCCCCCGCGCGGTCTTCGACGACGACGGGGTCCTGCTCAACGCCGAGGACGCGGTCGGCGAGATCGTGCAGACCAACGGCGGTGAGCTGTTCGAGGGGTACTGGAACAACCCCGAGGCCGAGGCCGCCCGGGTGCGCGACGGCGCGAGCTGGTCCGGCGATCTGGCGTACCGCGACGAGGCCGGCTTCTGGTACTTCGCCGGGCGTACGGCCGACTGGCTGCGCGTGGACGGCGAGAACCTCGCGGCCGCCCCGGTCGAGCGCCTGCTGGGCCGCTTCGCCGCGTTCGACGCCGTGGCCGTCGTCGCCGCCCCCGACGACGCGGTCGGCGACCAGGTGTACGCGGTGGCCGAGATGCGCGACGACGTGACGTTCGAGCCAGACGAGTTCGCGCGGTTCCTCGCCGCCCAACCCGACCTGGGCGCGAAGTGGGCGCCGCGCTGGGTGCGGATCGTCGGCGACCTGCCGCGCACCCCCACCAACAAGGTCGTCAAGCGGTCCCTGGACCCGCGTCCCGTCCCCGGCACGCGCGCTGACGGGTCACCGGACCTGTACGTGCGGTCGGGCAGCGCGCTGGAGTACCGCCCCGCCTGACGTGCCTGCTCAGGCCTCCGAGAGGCCCGGCGGGCGGAACGACGCCCGGTCGATGACGACGAAGAGGCCGGACGCCTCCACGCACACCTGACCCTCGTGCTCGATGGTCCCCTCGACCTTGATCTTGCGGCCCGAGCGGCTCAGCACGCGCGAGGTCAGCCGCAGGTCCGCGTCCAACGGGGCCCGCGCGACGTACCGGGTGTGCAGGTTGGCCGTGACGGCCGGCTCGCCCCAGACCTGCACGAGGAAGCCGAGCATGCAGTCCATGAGCAGGGCGCTCACGCCGCCGTGCAGGGAGTCGGTGGGGCCCTCGTGGAGCGAGTTGGCCCGCAGGGTCGCGCTGGCGCTGAGCCCGGTGGGGTCGCCGGCCCGATCCGCCGCCTCGAAGTCCCCGTCGAACTCCAGGGTCACCTCGGGCATGCTCGGGTTGAGCACGTTGATCGTCATCCCTCGCCCGCGCCGGGCCTCCTCGCCCGGCTGGGCGAACGCCGTACGGGTCAGCCGTCCGCTCGAGTCGGCGGAGAGCTCCTCGGTGAGCCGACGCACGGTCGCCATGGCCTCCGCCAGCACCTCAGGACTGGCGGTGCTGAGCCCGACCGCCTGGTTGAGCTCGCGCAGCTGGTGCACCAGCGCGGTGTGCGCCTCGAGCGTCTCGGCCGGGATGTCGGAGAGCTGGCGCCGCGGGACCGCGACGGGAGATGCTGCGGTGTCGGCGTCGGCGGTCCGGGCGGCGGGTGCGGTGTCCACGTCCGGACGCTAGGAGATCACCGGGGCGTCGAGCCGGGCGGTTCCAGCCATCGGGACGATCCACCCGGTGCGTGCGAAGTCCTCGTGCGGAAAGACCCTGACAGCCGTACGATCCAACAAGCCGGCGGCTCTCGGGGGGACGTACGCACCACCGACCGGACCAGGAGCGTGCAGGACAGGAGGACGCCTCAGTGCCGCTGGACTCGGAGGTCCGCACGGACACCTGCCCGCAGGCTGCCGTCGAGGCCCCCGCCGAGCCGACGTCCGCCGCTCCCCCGGCCCACCTGCTGGCACTGACCGGCCTGACCGTCGCTCTCGTCCTCGTGGCTCTGGTGATCTCCCTCGCGGGCGGAGGCCCGGGCGCACTACGGGTCGCCCTCGTCGCGGCCTTGGCCGTCAGCGGCCTCACCGCGTACGCCGCGCTGCGCTGGTACCGGACCGCGGCCCGCGAGCGCGCGGCCGCGGCGGCGGCATTCGACGAGGTGGTCGCCCGCGACGAGAACCAGCCGTTCGGGGAGCCCACCGAGCTCCCGCTGCTCGACACCATCGACACCCCGGTGGTCACGTTCTTCGCCGACCGGTTCCACGCCAACCGGGCCGGCCACCGCCTGCTGGAACGACTCGGGCTCACCGACCTAGACGACTGGCCGGTGTACCAGTTCGAGAACGACGTCGTGGTCGACGAGAAGGTCTTCGGGGACCTGCTCCTCGGCCGCACCGAGGCCCTGATGGTGTGGATCGGCCACCCCGGCAACCGCCGCGCCGCGCTCCTGCTGACCTGCACGGAGGCGCCGCTGAGCGACTACGGCGAGCAGGCGTGGGTGCTGACCGCCCTCGACGTCACCGGGCAGATCGAGCTGTCGAACCACTGGACCACCAAGGTCTCCTCACTGGCCCACGAGATCCGCAACCCGCTCACCTCTGTGCTGGGCCACGTCGACCTCGTCGGCGAGGACCCCACCCTCGACGAGCGCCACCGCAGCTACCTGGAGACGGCGGCCACCGGCACCCGGCGCGCCATCAACCTGTTCGAGGAGCTGCTGGCCCGTGACCCCCGCGACCCGGGCGACCGCACGTCCGGCACGACCGACCTGACCGCGACCGTCGCCGCCGCCGTGGAGGAGTTCCGCGGGCGGAGCGAGCGCCGAGGCCTGCGCCTGGCCGTCCAGGTCGCCCCCGCGCTCACCGTGGCCGGGGACCCCTTCCGGCTCCGCCAGGTCGTCGACAACCTCCTCTCCAACGCGGTGAAGTACAACCACGACGGCGGACTCCTCGACGTACGACTGCGCCACGACGGGGACGCGGTCGAGCTCACCGTCACCAACACCGGGCAGGTGCTGACGCCGGGTGAGACGGAGAAGATCTTCGAGCTGGGCTTCCGCTCGGCCGCCGCCCTGGCCTCCACCGAGGACGGGGACGGCATCGGTCTGGGGATCGCCCGGGAGATCGTCGCCCAGCACGGCGGCACCATCACGGCCTCCACGGACCCGGAGGCCGGCACCACGAGCCTGCGCGTACGACTCCCCGCGGCGGCGGCCGAACCGTCCTAGGCTGGACCCGTACGGCAGTGCCCCCACCCTGCCGGCACCAGGAGTCCGCATGTCCAGGTTCCCCACCGCGGCGACGACGCTCACCCTGCTCGTGAGCGCGGCGCTCGTCCCGGCACCCTCGTCGGCCGCCGCCCTGCCGGCGGAGGCTAGCCTGGTCCGCGTCCAGGACGGCAGCAGCACCGTGGTGGGGACGGCCGTCGCCGACGGCGTCGGTGGCCCTCGCGCTCCGGGTCCAGGCGGCTCCCGGGGAGGCGGCGTCGTACCAGTGGGTCGATGCACAGGACCCCTCAGCGGCCTCACCGAACGCACTGGTCACCTTCACCGACCACGGCCTGCGGGCCCCGCTGACGGCACCGGCGAGCCTGGTCGACGGGCAGCGCGTCACCGTACGCGTCACCGTGAGCAGCGCCGTCGACGCGGTGCCGGCGGCGGGCGCGCGGGTCACGCTGCAGGCGCGTGTCGCGGGTACGACGACCTGGCAGGACACGGCCCGGGCCACGGCGGACGCCGGCGGGAAGGTCTCCTTCCGGGTGCGTCCCCGCCGGACGGTTCACTACCGCACCGTGACCGCCGACGCGCAGTGGTGGCGCAGCCACACGTCGGCGTCCACGCGGGTGCAGAACCTCCCGCCCGGCAAGCCGGTCGTCCTGCCCGCGGCCGCGCCCGAGCCGCGCTCCCCCAAGACGCAGCCGCGGGCGGACAAGGCGGGCGCCGACGCGGTGGTGAGCCGGATCCCCGACGAGGTGTGGAAGGCCATGAAGGGCCGCTCGTGGCGTCGCGGCTGCCTGGCCCGCTCGAAGCTGCGGCTGGTCCGGGTCAACCACTACGGGTTCGACGGGTACCGCTACCGCGGTGAGGTCGTGGTGGCCGCGTCGGTCGCCCGGCGTACGGCGGACGTCCTGACGGCGCTGCACGCCGCCGAGATGCCGATCCGCTCGATGGTGCTGGTGGACCGTTTCGGCTACTCCGAGCGCCTGGGCGGGGCGGACAACTACGCCTCCATGGCCGCCGACAACACCAGCGCGTTCAACTGCCGCGACGTCGTGGGGAGACCCGGCGTACGGTCCCCGCACGCCACCGGCCGCGCCATCGACATCAACCCGCTGGAGAACCCGTACCTGTCGCGCGACGGCTGGCTCCCGCACACCTACTGGGTGGGCCGCTCGCACCCCCGCGTGGCGTGGCGCTCCTCCCGGCACAAGGTGGTCCGGATCATGGCCCGGCACGGGTTCCGCTGGACGTACGGCGTCAGCGACGGGCACCACTTCGACGGCTGAGCGGGCCTCACCGGGTGGCGCGGGCGCGCTCGGCCGCCCAGGCGACCAGGTCGCGGGCCGGCCCCTGCGCGGGGTGCGGACCGCCCGACCACACCGCGTGCAGCACGCGGGTCAGGTCGAGGTCGCTGACGGCGACCGCCACCAGGCGCCCGCTGCTCAGGTCGTCGCGCACGGCGTGCGCGCCCAGGGCGGCAGGGCCGGCGCCGGCGGAGACGGCGGCGCGTACGGCGGCGGTGCTTGACAGCTCGAGGGCCGGCGCGGGCCGCTCGTACGCCGACAGGGCCCGCTCCAGCACGGTGCGGGTGCCGGAGCCGACCTCGCGCACCACCAGCGGCGTGCTGGCGAGCACGGCCGCCGAGACGCGGCGTCGCGAGCGGGTGGCCCACGGGTGCGTGGGGCCGACCACGACGACGAGCTCGTCGGTGCCGACCCGGCGCCGGCGCAGGCCCCGGGGCGCCTCCGGTCCCTCGACGAAGCCGAGGTCGACCTCGCCGGCGCGCACCTTCTCCACGACGGCGGCGCTGTTGGTGGCGGTCATGGTGATCTCGGTCGGCGGCTGGCCGAGCTGCTGCTGGTGGGCGCGCAGGCCGACCAGCCAGCCGGGCAGCAGGTGCTCGGCGATGGTCAGGCTGGCCGCGATCGACAGGTGGGCGCGGCGGTCGACCCGCAGGGCCGCGATGCCGGCGTCCATCTCCTCGGCGGCCTCGACGACGCGGGCCGCCCACTGGGCCAGCAGCTCGCCGGTGGCGGTCAGCTCCGATCCCGTACGGCTGCGGACCACGAGCGACTCCCCCACCAGCGACTCCATGGTGCGCAGCCGCGAGGACGCCGCCTGCTGGCTGATCCCGAGCTCGGCCGCCGCGGCCCCGAGACTGCGGGTGCGCGCGACGACGAGCAGCAGCTCCATGGCCCGCAGGTCTGGCACGCGTGAACCCAACACGGTCACAAGGTTACCTTGTGACAACCCAAGTCTGGTCTCGTTGTGGGGCCCCGAGGCGCGGCGAAGACTGTGGAGCATGACTCTTCGTGTCGCCGTGGTGGGCGCTGGCCCCGCCGGCATCTACGCCGCTGACCTGCTCACCAAGTCCGACGTCGACGTCTCCGTCGACCTGCTGGAGCGGCTGCCCGCCCCGTACGGGCTGGTCCGCTACGGCGTCGCGCCGGACCACCCGCGGATCAAGGAGATCGTCAAGGCGCTGGGCCGGGTCCTGGACCACCCGCAGGTGCGGTTCCTGGGCAACGTCGACCTCGGCGGCGACGTGAAGATCGAGGAACTGCGCGACTTCTACGACGCCGTGGTCATCGCGACCGGCGCCAAGGCGGACCGCGACCTCGGCATCCCCGGCGAGGAGCTGGCCGGCTCGCACGGCGCCGCCGACTTCGTCTCCTGGTACGACGCGCACCCCGACGACCCGCAGCACTGGTCGTTCGGCGAGGGCACCCACGCCGCCGTCGTGGGCGTCGGCAACGTGGCCCTCGACGTGGCCCGGGTGCTCGCCAAGACGGCCGACGAGATGCTCACCACCGACATCCCCGAGCACGTCCACGCGGGTCTCGCGTCCAAGCGGATCACCGACGTGCACGTCTTCGCCCGCCGCGGCCCGGCGTACGCGAAGTTCTCCCCGCTCGAGCTGCGCGAGCTCAACCACTCGCCGAACGTCGAGGTCGTCGTGCACCCCGAGGGGTTCGAGGTCGACGACCACTCGATGCAGCACATCACCGCCAACAAGCAGTCCAAGATGGTGCTGGACACGCTGGCCAACTGGGTGGGCCGCGAGCCCGAGGGCAAGCCGCACCGGATCCACCTGCACTTCCTCGAGGCCCCGGTTGAGGTGCTCGGCGCCGACGGCAGCGTCGTCGGCCTGCGTACCGAGCGCACCGAGCTGGTGGGCGACGGGTCGGTGCGCGGCACCGGCGAGATCACCGAGTGGCCGGTGCAGTCGGTCTACCGCGCGGTCGGGTACCGCTCGGAGTCGCTGCTGGGCCTGCCGTTCGACGAGCGCGCCGCGGTGATCCCCAACGACGGCGGCCGGGTGCTCGACCTGGGTGGCCAGCCGATCCCGGGCACGTACGTCACCGGCTGGATCAAGCGCGGCCCCGT
>NZ_JBJEHY010000130.1:0-10170 GCF_051876515.1 Nocardioides sp.
CTCATATTTCCCCTGCAAAGCCAAAAGCCCAGCGTGCAGCTCTGCCCCGCGAGCGGCAGCATTGTCTTTCACGTTCAGCCTCTGCGTCTCAGCCAGACAGGCCAGCGCCGCTGCCGCCCCGACCGCCACCCAGGCCGGGTGGAGGACCGGCACGAAGGCCGCGATGGTGGTGCCGACCGCGACCGCGAGACCCACCCGCAGTGCGACAGCCGGGTACGGCGACGAGAGCGCGGACAGCCGCCGCAGCCCGGCGCCGGGACTTCCGCGCGGCGGAAGCGGCGTGGGCCATCGCGCGGCGGGCTCCGACGGCGCGCGCCCGTCCTCGGCAGCCGTCGGCATGGACCCTGGTCCGGGGAGGTGCCCGGCGCGTACCCGCCCGGCTGCCTCCGAGAGCCGGTGCGGCCACCGGCCGGGGAGGGCGGCGCCACCCCCGCCGAGACTCTGTTCCACCACGGCGAGAACGCCTTCGAGCCGGATCAGCAGCGCGTGCAGCGCCAGTTGCCGGGCGTCCGGCGGGTGCGGCCGCCACCCCTTCCGGGTGTCGTCCAAGGCCGTCCAGGCCCGGTGGAGTGAGGCGCAGGCCCGGCGATGGGCGTCGGCGGACGAGCCCTCGGGCCGGCCGGGCCCGGCCTCGCCCACCACGCGGGCGAAGGCCGCGACCTCCTCCAGCGCGGCGGCGGCCGCGCGCTGTTCCGGCCGGTGCCGGGGGGAGCGCCGACCGACGGAGTTGAACAGCCAGGCGCAGGCGGCTCCGAGGGCGACCAGGCCCGAGCGGAGCGCGGCCTCGGTCAGGTCGGCGGGGGGCAGGAAGGCGGCCAGGGCGGCGACGAGGAGGACGAAGTAGCCTCCGGGGCCGCTCAGACGCAGGGTGTCGACGAAGAGGGTGGCCGCCGCGGTCACCAGGGAGAGCACCACCACCATCGCCCAGGTGTGCCCCGCCGCCAGTGAACCGGCGAAGAAGGCGAGCACGAACCCGCCGCCCAGCAGCGCGGTCAGCAGGGCCCGCCGCGGACGGGGGTCGCGGGTCCCGTAGGCGTCGAGGTAGCAGCCCATCGCGGCGAAGGCGCCGTACTCCGCGCCCGCCACCGCGGTGACGCTTCCGAAGGCGAGCGCGAACGCGAACAGGGCCCGGACGGCGCGACCCCGGTCGAGCGAGGGTGGCCGGGGCAGTCGGCGCAGCCCGCGCCGGAGCGCGCCTTCCGGGCGCGGGATCACCAGATCGCCTGGGCGAGCGCCCCGCCCGCGAACGACAGGCCGAGACCGAGGGCGACCGTGACCAGCAGATAGCCGCCGGCCCCGGCGACCCGTCTGGCGTCCGTCAGGGCCAGCACCTCCTTGGAGAAGGTGGACCAGGTGGAGAGCGCGCCGCAGAAACCGGTGGACAGCAGCGCCTGCCCGGCTGTGCCGAGCGCGCCCTCGGTCCCGGCCTCGACGAGGAAGCCCAGGAGCAGGGCGGCGGCCATGTTGGCCAGGAAGGTGCCCCAGTGGAAGGAGGAGGGCAGACGGGTGCGGGCCGCCAGGCCGATCAGGTAGCGGGTGGGCGCGCCGACGGCACCGCCGGCCAGGACCAGGAACCACTCACCCATCAGGCACCGCCCTCGTGCTTGTTCTCCGTGACCCCGCCGGTGAGCACCAGGCGGGTCATCGCCACCCCGAGGACGATGCCCACCATGCAGGCGGCGACCGTCAGGAACAGGTAGCCGACGGCCGTCAGCGGCTGGCCGTTCTCGATGAGCCGCCGGGTGTCGTCGCTGTACGACGAGAACGTGGTGAACCCGCCGAGCACTCCGGTGCCCAGCATCGGGTTGAGGAGCCGGGGGGCGCCGGTGAACCGCTCCTTGAGCGCGATGGTCAGCACTCCCATGAGGAAGCAGCCCACGACGTTGACCAGCAGCGTCGTCCAAGGGAAGGCGGCCGTGCCCTGGTGCCACAGGAGGGAGGCGTCGGAGCCGTTGCGCCAGATCCGGCCCGCGCTGTAGCGCAGGAGGGCTCCGACGGCTCCCCCGAGTGCCACCACGGCGACGACCGGGATCTGTGACCCGGGTGAGTGATCAGGGTGTGGATGTCGGTGCGTACCGCCCAAAAGGTGCATATCGTCACGCTAGCCGCAGACGTCGGCCAGCCCTCCGCACCCGGCCAGAGGTTCCGCGACCCCGCCTCGTTCGGCGCATCCCGCAGCTCGCCCCAAGGAGAACCAGTGGCCTCACCGTCCGTGGCGCCCGCCCCTGCCCAGGCCCCGGCCGACTCCGGCTTGCGACGCTTCGGGCTCGGCTCCCTGCGCGGCGTCGGGCAGGTGGACTTCCAGCCCAGCGTGTGGACCTCGCTGCTGATCCTGGCCGCCCTCTGGGTGGAGAGCTGGGAGATGGGCCTGTTCGCGACGATCGGCGCCGTGGTCTCGACGCTGACCGCCCAGTTCCTGAACGTCCGTCACGACACCGTGACGCAGGGCCTGATGTCCTACTGCGGCGTCCTCGGCGCCATCGCGATCGTGGTCTACCTCGGGAACCACCCGTCCAGCTACGTCCTGGCCGTCGCCGCCGCCGTCATGTGCACCCTGGTCACCGCCACCCTCGGCCATCTGCTGGCCCCCTTCGGGCTGAGGGCGTTCACCGGGCCCTTCTGCTTCGTGGCGCTCGTCATGGTCCTGGGCGCTCCCTCCTTCGAGCGGGTCTGGCACGGCACCCCGGCGACGGCGATCACCCCGGCCGTGCCCACGAGCCCCGTCGTCAGCTGGACGGACCTGTGGCAGGGCTTCTTCACCAACGTCTCCCAGATCTTCTTCGCCGGCACCTGGTACGTGGGCCTGATCATGCTGGTCGGCCTCTTCCTCGCCGGCTGGAAGGTCGGGATCTTCGCTGCGGTCGGCAGTGTCGTCGGCCTGCTCACCGCGTGGGCCCTGGGAGCCCCGGCGGCACTGATCGGCGAGGGGATCTACGGCTACAACGCCGTCCTGACGAGCCTCGCCTTCGGTGTCGTCCTGCTGCGGCCCACCCCGTGGAACTACGGCTACACCGTGGTGGCCGCCGCCGCCAGCACCGGCCTGACGGCCTCACTTTCGGTCCTCTTCAAGGTCTTCGGCAGTCACACCTTCACCTGGCCGTTCAACATCACCACCTGGGCGCTGCTGGCGGCGGTTCCGCTGCTGCCGCGGATCACCCTGATCGACGACGACAAGTCCTGAGCCACCCGCACACCGTGCGGCATGTCCATCGAGGAAGGCAGCCATGAACCTTGCGCCCCGGGAAATCGACAAGCTCCTCATCTACGTCGTGGCCGACCTGGCCCGCAAGCGCCGTGAGCGCGGACTGAAGCTGAACTACAGCGAGTCGGTGGCGCTGATCAGCGAGGCCATTCTGGAGGGGGCCCGCGACGGCAAGAGCGTCGCCGACTGCATGGAACTGGGCCGGCACGTGGTGGCCGAGGACGGCACCATGCCGGGAGTGCGCGAGATGCTTCCGCTGCTCCAGGTCGAGGCCACGTTCGACGACGGCAACAAGCTCGTCTCCTGCCACGACCCCGTCGGTGGCTGAGATGACCGGCCGGGTGATCGCGGTCGGCGGTCACGAGAGCGACGGAGCGGCGGCCCTGACCGGCGTACTGGGGCCCGAGGTCGTCCGTGTGGCCGGGGGGCGGGAGCTCGTCCGCGAGGTCCGCTCCGCACGGGCCGACGGAGAGCGGGTCTGCGTGGTGCCGATGACGCTCGGCCGGGACCCCTCACTCGTCGCCGACGCCGCCCGCACCCTGCTGGCTCTCGACGCGTCGGAGCGGGCGGGCACCGTGCTGGCGGAGCCGTTCGCCACCACCGCGCACCTCGTCGGCTGGCTGCGCACGCTGGCCACCCGCATCCCCGACGACCGGGCCCTGCTGGTCACCGCTCCCTCGGGCGACCCGTTCAGCGACGCGGACCTGTTCCGCACCGCCCGCCTGGTGAGGCAGTACGGCCGACACCGCACCGTGGAGGTCGCCCTGCTCGGGGGCGACCCCGGCCTGGCCGAGGGCGTCCGGCGCTGCCGTGCCCTCGGCGCGCCGCGCGTCGTCGTCCTCCCGGCCGCCTGGGCGGTGCCGGAGCCGACGGGCGTGCCGCACACCGAGTACGGCGGCCCGCTGCTGTCGGGGTCCGCCGCCGCCGGGGTGCTCGCCTCCCGGGTCCGCGAGGCCCAGGACCGGTACGAGCGGTCCGGTGACGACGGAGTGGCCCGCGCTCTGGCCGCCGACCACGACCACGGTCACGCCCACAGCCACGGCCCGGACGGCCATGACCACGATCACGGCCACGGCCACGGCCACGGCCACGGTCACTCCCACGGCCACGGCGACAGCCATGGCGCCGGCCCGGACCCCGGTGGCGGTCACCACCACGGAACACCGTCCCACGCACCGAGGGCGGGGGCGGAGCCCCCCGTCCGGCACCAGGGAGCCGCTCCCGACCTCGTCCCCTCACACAGGAGTCCGCGATGACGCTTCCCCCGCGCTACCAGTACGCCGACGAGCCGATCGAGATCAACGCCGGCCGGCCCACCCTCAAGATCACCGTCCGCAACACCGGCGACCGCGCGGTCCAGGTGGGCTCGGACTACCACTTCTTCGAGGCCAACTCCGCTCTGGACTTCGACCGCGACGCCACGATCGGCATGCACCTCAACATCGCCGCCGGCACGGCTGTCCGCTTCGAGCCCGGCGGCACCCACGAGGTCGAACTCTGCACCTACGCGGGCACCGGCCGGCTGCACGGCTTCAGCGGCCTGCTCAACGGCAGCGTCCGCTCGCAGGCCGCCTGCCTGGAGGCGGTCGCCCGCGCCGAGCGACTGGGCTTCCTCGGCGCCCGCGCCGAGGGCCTGAAGCACGAGGCGGGCGCCACCGGCCACAAGGGCGCGGACTCGGGCAGGACCGAGGCCAAGAAGAACAAGAAGGGATCCCACTGACATGCCCACCCTCTCCCGCAAGCAGTACGCCGACCTCTTCGGTCCCACCACGGGCGACCGGTTCCGGCTCGCCGACACCAACCTCGTCGTCGAGGTCGAGAAGGATGTCCGCGAGGGATCGTACGGGGACGAGGTGGTGTACGGCGGTGGGAAGACGATGCGCGACGGCATGTCCTCCGACCCGCAGGCCACCGCCGCCCAGGGCGCTCTGGACCTGGTCATCACCAACGCCGTGGTCATGGACCCGGTGCTCGGTGTGATCAAGTGCGACATCGGCGTGAAGGACGGGTTCATCGCGGGCATCGGCAAGGCCGGCAACCCGCAGACCCAGGACGGCGTGCACCCGCGCCTGGTCGTCGGCACCGGCACCGAGGTCATCGCCGGTGAGCACCTGATCGCCACCGCCGGAGCGATGGACTCGCACGTCCACCTCATCTCACCGCAGCAGTGCGAGCAGGCCCTCAGCAACGGCATCACCACCCTCTTCGGCGGCGGCACCGGGCCCACCGACGGGACCAACGGCACGACCTGCACCCCGGGTCCCTACAACCTGGCCCGCATCCTGCAGTCCGCCGAGGCCCTGCCGGTCAACCTCGGTGTCATGGCCAAGGGCAACGGCAGCCGCCCGGAGGCCCTCGACGAGCAGATCGAGGCCGGCGCCGCCGCGCTCAAGGTCCACGAGGACTGGGGCTCGACGCCCGCGGTCATCGACACCTCGCTCGCCGTCGCCGACCGGCACGACGTCCAGGTGGCCATCCACACGGACACTCTCAACGAGGGCGGCTTCTTCGAGGACACCCGCTCGGCGATCAACGGCCGGACCATCCACACCTTCCACAGCGAAGGCGCGGGCGGTGGCCACGCCCCCGACATCCTGCGGGTCACCGGCGAGCCGAACATGATCCCCTCCTCCACCAACCCGACGCTGCCGTACACGAAGAACTCCGTGGACGAGCTGCTCGACATGGTGATGGTCTGTCACCACCTCAGCCACGACATCCCCGAGGACGTCGCCTTCGCCGACAGCCGGGTGCGGGCCGAGACGATCGCCGCCGAGACCGTCCTGCACGACCGGGGCATCATCAGCATCGTCTCCTCCGACTCCCAGGCGATGGGCCGCGTCGGCGAGTCCGTCACCCGCTCCTTCCAGATCGCGCACGTCTGCAAGGAGGCCTTCGGGCCGCTTCCCGAGGACTCCGCGCGCAACGACAACGAGCGGGTCCTGCGCTACCTGGCCAAGGTCACCATCAACCCCGCCATCGCCTGCGGCATCTCCGACCACGTGGGCTCGCTGGAGACCGGCAAGCTCGCCGACATCGTCCTGTGGCCCATCCACTCCTTCGGTGCCAAGCCGAAGATGGTCATCAAGGGCGGCATCATCTCCTGGACGCAGATGGGCGACCCCAACGCCTCCCTGCCGACCCCGCAGCCGGTCTACTACCGCCCCTCGTTCGGCCAGTACGGCAAGGCGCTGCAGGCCACCCACGTCACCTTCATGTCGCAGGCCGGGATCGCGGCCGGGGTGCCCGAGAAGCTCGGCCTGGAACGCAGGGTGCTGCCTGTCAGCAAGACCCGCACGATCGGCAAGCACTCGATGGTGCGCAACGACAAGCTCCCGAAGATCGAGGTGGACCCCGAGACGTACCGGGTCACGGTCGACGGCGAGGTCGTGACGATCGACCCCGCCCAGAAGCTGCCGCTCAACCAGCTCTTCTTCCTGGCCTGAGCACGTGTACCGCGACGAGAGTGCCGGGGGAGCGGCCTCCGGCCGGGGCCCGGCCGCGCCGGTGACCGCCCTGGGGCACCTGCTGACCAGCCTCCAGCTGACCGACTCGGCGTTCCCGAGCGGCTTCTACACCCTGTCCCACAGCCTGGAGGGATTCGCGCAGGCCGGCGCGGTCGACCGCGCATCCCTCCCGAGGCTCCTGAACGACCTGCTGCGTCACGGCGTCGGCCCCTGCGACGCCACGGCGCTGGCCCTGGCCCACCGGGCCGCGGCGGCGGAGGACTGGGAGGCGGTGGCCGCCGTGGACCGGCGTCTGAACGCCACCAAGCTCAACCGTGAGATGCGCTCCGCGGCGACCCGCACCGGGCGCCAACTGCTCGACCTGGCCGCCGAGGTCTTCCAGCGGCCGGGGATCGACCGCTACCACGGTGAGGTGGAGGCGCGTCGTGCCCCGGGAACCCAGGCGGTCGCCGCCGGAGTCGTCTACGCGGCCACCGGCGTCCCGGCCCGGCAGGCGGTCGCCGCCGACCTGTTCGCCTTCTGCGCGAGCTTCGCCGGCGCGGCGCTCAGGCTGCGGCTGACCGACCACCGCCTGGCCCAGGTCCTGCTGAGGCGGAGCGTCCCGGTCATCGAGGAGACCACCGAACGGGCACTCGCCCGCGGTCTCGGCGACCTGGGGGCCACCACATTCGCGGCGGACATCATGTCCGCCCGCCACGAGCGGGCCGAGGCCCGGCTCTTCGCGAGCTGACCGGCCCGGCCGGCACAGAGAGGAAACACCATGCGCGACAACGTTCTGCGGGTCGGGATCGGCGGGCCCGTCGGGTCCGGGAAGACCGCCCTCATCGAGGCGATCGTCCCGATCCTGATCGACCAGGGGCGCCGTCCGGGCGTCATCACCAACGACATCTACACGCAGGAGGACGCCCAGCACATCCGGCGCACCCTCGACGGAATCCTGGACGGCGACCGGATCGTGGGTGTCGAGACCGGCGCCTGCCCGCACACCGCGGTGCGTGACGACCCGACGATGAACCTGGCCGCCGGCGCCGAGATGCTGGAGAGCCACCCCGACATCGACATCCTGCTGTACGAGAGCGGCGGCGACAATCTCACCCTCACGTTCAGCCCGGCCCTGGTGGACCTCTTCATCTTCGTGCTGGACACCGCCGAGGGCGAGAAGATGCCCCGCAAGCGCGGACCGGGCATCACCGACTCCGACCTGCTGGTCATCAACAAGATCGACATTGCCCAGTACGTGCGCACCGACATCGGCGTCATGGAGTCGGACGCTCACCGGGTACGCGGAGAGGGACCGGTGCAGCTGACCGACTGCCTCTCCGGCAAGGGCGTGGACGAGGTCGTCGCGTACCTGGAGTCCCGGCGCTCGGTTCTGGTCTGACGTGCCCGCCGTCCTGGACCGGCTCGCCCCCGAGCACTATGAAATCGCCCGCCTCCCCCCGGAGGTCGCGGCCCTCGCCTCCCGGCCCGACACGCTCGGGCCGGGTTCGCCGGCCAAGGTGGGCATCCTCGACCTGGAGTTCGCGCTGCGGGGCGACCGGACGGAGCTGACCGGCCGCTACCAGAAGACCCCGCTGCAGATCATGCGGCCGCTCT
Organism: Nocardioides sp.; assembly: GCF_051876515.1. Lineage (GTDB taxonomy): Bacteria > Actinomycetota > Actinomycetes > Propionibacteriales > Nocardioidaceae > Nocardioides. The sequence goes on from NZ_JBJEHY010000130.1 coordinate 8,266, forward strand.
ACGTCGACCCCGAGGTCCCGGGCATGGCCTTCACCTACGTGATGGCCACCGGGGGCGGCGTCGCCCAGGCCGACCGCTACCGCCAGGACCTGGTGTGCGGCCCCGGTACCCAGGCCCTGTTCACCACTCAGGCCGCCACCAAGGTGTACCGGATGGAGCACGACTACGCGACGCAGCGGGTCCACCTGACCGCGGGTGAGGGCGCCTACGTCGAGTACGTTCCCGACGCCGTCATCCCCTTCGCCGGGTCCCGCTTCCACCAGAGTTCGGTGGTGACCGCCGACGAGACGGCCACGGTCGTCTACGCCGAGACGGTCACCGCCGGGCGCCTGGCACGAGGCGAGCGGCACGAGTACACCGTCTTCACCAGCGACCTGGAGATCCGCCGCCCGGACGGCACGCTGCTGGCCGTGGACACCATGAGGCTGCGCCCCGAGGACATCGGCGGTGTGACCGGCCCCGGGGTGTTCGCCGCATACGACCACGTCGCCTCGGTCTACGTGATCAGCCCCCGGCGGCCCGCCCGGGAGATCGCCGACACCCTGCACGGGTCGCTGGAGGGCGCCGACGTGCTGCACGGCGCCAGCGTCCTGCCCGACGAGTGCGGGGCCTGGACCCGGATCCTCGGCCGCGAGCAGCCCAGCGTCACAGCGGCGGTCCACGCGGCCTGGGACGCGGTACGCCGCCTGCTCCTCGGTCATCCCGCCCCCGACCTGCGGAAGCAGTAGGTCCCGTCGATCAGGAGACCCCGTCCATGATCACCGCCCTCGCACCCATGCCTCCGGCCTACGACTCGGGTGACACCGCCTGGATGTTGGCGGCCGCGGCGATGGTGCTGCTGATGACACCGGCTCTCGCCTTCTTCTACGGGGGCATGGTCAGGACCAAGCACGTCCTGGTGATGCTCAAGATGAGCTTCGCCTCGCTGTGCTTCGTGACCATCCTCTGGTTCCTCGTCGGGTACTCGCTCGCCTTCGGCCCGGACGTCGGAGGCGTGGGCCTGATCGGCAACCTCGACCACGCCCTCATGCGGGACATCGAGCCGAACACCCTGACCGGCTCGATCCCGACGTACATCTACGCCACCTTCCAGATGGGCTTCGCCATCGTCACCGTGGCGCTGATCAGCGGGTCGATCGCCGGCCGGGCGACGATGCGGGGATGGCTGGTCTTCTCGGCGCTCTGGCTGCTGTGCGTGTACGTGCCGCTCGCCCACTGGGTCTTCGACACGGACCACGGGTGGATCTCGCACCACCTCGGGGCGCTCGACTTCGCCGGCGGCCTGCCGGTGGAGCTGAACTCAGGGATCGCCGGGCTGGCCGCCGCCCTGGTCGTCAGGGGGCCCCGGGACTTCCGCCGCCAGGAACCGCGCCCCAACAACATTCCGCTGGTCATGATCGGTGTGGCCCTGCTGTGGTTCGGCTGGCTGGCCTTCAACGCCGGTTCGGCCGTCCGCGACACCGGCACCGCCGCGACCGCGTTCATCAACACCCAGCTCGGCGCGGCCGGCGCCATGGTCACCTGGCCGCTGGTGGAGTACTGGCGCACCCGCAGGGTGACCATGATGGGGGTCGGCTCGGCGGCCGTCGCCGGCATGGTCGCCATCACCCCGGCCTGTGGTGAGGTCGACCCCGTCGGCGCGCTGATCACCGGCCTGGTCGCCGGCCTCGTCTGTGCCTTCGCCGTCACCCTGAAGTACCGCATCAACGTCGACGACACCCTCGACGTGGTCGGCGTGCACGGTGCCGGCGGTCTGGTCGGCCTGATCATGGTCGGCTTCTTCGCCACCGAGGGCGTCGCGGGCAAGGAGGGGGTCTTCTACGGCGGCGGCGGTTCCCTCCTGTGGCGCCAGATCGTGGCCATCCTCGCGGTCGCGGCCTTCTCCTTCGTCGTCACCTGGGTCAT
>NZ_JBJEHY010000131.1:0-34575 GCF_051876515.1 Nocardioides sp.
CCACCGCGGACAGGATCATCTGCCGCTGCGGGGTCAGACGACGTCCGCTCCCCCGGAGCTTCTGCGCCAGCTCGTCGGCCATCAGGACCTCTTGAGACGGGCCCACAGGTGCGGCTGGAGCTCGTGCCCGGTCGCGGCCATGTCGTACGCGTACAGCAGGTCGCCCTCGACGTTGCCGTACATGCGGCTGCCGCCCGTGACCTGTTTCGCCGACTCGGTGAACGAGACGCCGGCGGTGTGCATCTCGACCTTGCCGGCGTCGGCGTGGCCGTACCAGATCTCCGAGATGCCGCTCGAGTGCGACAGGAGCAGCTCGAGCTTGCCGCCCTCGCCGCAGCGCAGGAAGCCCGACTCCATCGCCGCGTCGCGGACGAACTCACCGGACTCGTCGGTGATCCACGAGCGCGCCATGTAGTGGAAGAAGGGGCGGCCGTCGTGGGTGAAGATGAGCTCCTGGCCGAACTGGAACTTCTCGATCGACGGGTAGTCGCCGTGGCCGCTGCCGACCCACTTGCCGAGCATCCACGCGACGGGCATGCAGTTGGGGTGAAGGTTGTCGGGCAGTTCGAAGGCCATGGCGCCGAGTCTAGTCTGGCCCCATGCCTCAGCCCCCGCTCCGCAAGCTCGTCGTCAAGGTCACCTGCGGCGCCGAGGACGCCGAACGCTGCAACCAGGGATTCACGGTCGCCTCGATGGCAGCCCTCGCCGGCGCCGAGGTGTCGCTGTGGCTGACCGGCGAGGCGGCCTGGTTCGGAGTTCCGGGCCGGGCCGAGGAGTTCTCCCTCCCGCACGCGGCGCCCCTCGCCGACCTGCTCGAGGCGGTCGCGGCCACCGGCACCGTCACCGTGTGCACCCAGTGCGCCGAGCGCCGCCAGATCACCACCGACGACCTGCGCCAAGGCGTACGCATCGCCGGCGCCGCCGTCTTCGCCGAGGAGATCCTGCGCGAGGGCGTCCAGGCGATCGTCTACTGACCCCGGGCGCTGCCCCGGGCGGCGTCGCGGAACGTACCCCTCCCGGAGGCGTCGACGTCACCTGCCGTTCACCGGCGGGTGTCACACTGCCCCGCATGGCCGAACCGTCGACGCTGCCCAGCACCACGTCGTCCTCCGTGGACGACGGACCGACCAGCGAGACGTACGACCACCCGAGCGAGACGTTCGACGTCGAGCCGCCGTACGCGCCCGGCAGCGCCGACCTGGCTGCGGTGGAGAAGTTCGAGGACCGGTTCATCGACCGCGAGCTGTCCTGGCTGAGCTTCAACCAGCGGGTGCTGGAGCTGGCCGAGGACCCGCGGCTGCCGCTGCTGGAGCGGGCCCGGTTCCTGGCGATCTTCGCGAGCAACCTCGACGAGTTCTTCATGGTCCGCGTCGCCGGCCTCAAGCGCCGTATCGCCGCCGGTGTCGCCGTCCGGGCGGCCTCCGGGATGCTGCCGCTGGAGCAGATGGCGCGCCTGCGCGAGACCGCGACGGCACTGATGCAGCGCAAGGCCCACTGCCTGCACGACGACCTGCTGCCGGCGCTCGCCGAGCAGGGCATCGAGATCGTCCGGTGGGCCGACCTGGACCGCGACGAGCAGCGGGCCTGCAAGAAGATGTTCAAGGAGCGCATCTTCCCCGTGCTGACGCCGCTGGCCGTCGACCCGGCGCACCCGTTCCCGTACATCTCGGGACTCTCCCTCAACCTCGCCGTGGTGGTGCGCCACCCCAAGAACGGCACCGAGCACTTCGCGCGGGTGAAGGTGCCGCAGACGTTCGCCCGGTTCGTGCCGGTCGGCGACCAGCGGTTCGTCCCGCTGGAGGACGTCATCGGCGAGCACCTCAAGAAGCTGTTCCCCGGCATGGAGGTCGTCACCGCCCACATGTTCCGGGTGACCCGCAACGAGGAGCTCGAGGTCGAGGAGGACGACGCCGAGAACCTGCTCGCGGCGCTGGAGAAGGAGCTGCTGCGGCGCCGCTTCGGCGACGCGGTGCGCCTGGAGGTCGAGGAGACGATGGACGAGCGGGTGCTCGCTCTGCTCGTCTCCGAGCTCGGCATGCAGTCCGACGAGGTGATCCGGCTGCCCGGACCGCTCGACCTGCGCGGTCTGCACTCGATCGCCGACCTGCCCCGCGACGACCTGAAGTTCCCCGCCTTCCTGCCCTCCACGCACGCCGATCTCGCGGAGGTCGAGTCCGCCTCGCCGGTCGACGTCTTCGACTCCGTACGACGCCACGACGTGCTGCTGCACCACCCGTACGACTCGTTCGCGACGTCGGTGCAGCGGTTCATCGAGCAGGCCGCCGCGGACCCGCACGTGCTCGCGATCAAGCAGACGCTGTACCGCACCTCGGGCGACAGCCCGATCATCGACGCCCTCATCGACGCCGCCCAGGCCGGCAAGCAGGTGCTGGTGATCGTGGAGATCAAGGCGCGCTTCGACGAGCAGAACAACATCCGCTGGGCCCGCAAGCTGGAGCAGGCCGGCTGCCACGTCGTGTACGGCCAGGTCGGGCTCAAGACGCACTGCAAGCTGGCGATGGTGGTGCGGGACGAGCCCGACGGGATCCGCCGCTACACCCACATCGGCACCGGCAACTACAACCCCAAGACGGCCCGGATGTACGAGGACCTGGGCCTGCTGACCACGGACACCGCCATCGGCGAGGACGTCGCGCACCTGTTCAACAACCTGTCCGGCTTCAGCCGCAACGCCTCGTACGAGGAGCTGCTGGTCGCCCCCGACAACGTCCGCTCCCAGCTGGTGGCGCAGATCCACGAGGAGATCGGCCACCACCGCGCCGGGCGTCCGGCCCGGATCCGGATCAAGGCGAACTCGATCGTCGACGAGGCCGTCATCGACGCCCTCTACCTGGCCTCGCAGGCCGGGGTGCCCGTCGAGCTGCTGATCCGCGGCATCTGCGCGCTGCGCCCGGGCGTGCCCGGACTCTCGGAGACGATCCGGGTGCGGTCGGTGCTGGGCCGCTTCCTGGAGCACAGCCGCGTGTTCTGGTTCGCCGGCGGCGGTGAGCCGACGTCGTGGATCGGGTCGGCCGACATGATGCACCGCAACCTGGACCGTCGCGTCGAGGTGCTGGTGCGCGTTCCGGGGACCGACAACCCGCGCCGGATCGAGGCGCTGCTGGACCTCGCGTTCGCGGAGGACACCGATGCGTGGGAGCTGGACTCCTCCGGGGAGTGGCACCGCAACGGCGGCTCCGAGCACCTCCAGGAGACCCTCGTCAGGGTGCACGGCAGCCGGCGGCGCTGAGCCGTACGACCCCGTGGCGGCGAGCGCCGCGGAACTGGTGCCTGCCACGTCACAGCCGGTGCATTTGCGCGTGGCGCGCAGGCAGGCCCTAGCATGGTCGATCGGTTCGACTTCCCTTCACTCTCCGCCCACCGGGAGTTTCCGTGGCTTTCAAGTTCCGCCCCGTCGACGGGTCCTTCTACGACCTGTTCTCCACCTCGGCCAACCACCTCGTGGTGGGGGCCGGCCTGCTGAGCGAGATGCTCAGCGGCACCGGCGACCGTGAGGACATCGCGCGTCGCATGCGCGAGGCCGAGCACGCCGCCGACGAGACCACGCACCAGATCGTGAAGCGGGTCAACTCCACGTTCGTCACCCCGTTCGACCGCGAGGACATCTACTCGCTTGCCTCGGGCCTCGACGACGTGATGGACATGATGGACGAGGCGGTCGACCTCATCCTCCTGTACAACGTCACCGAGCTGCCCGCGGAGACCTCCGAGCAGGTCGAGGTGCTGCGCCGCTGTGCGGAGCTGACCGCCGCGTCGATGCCCGGCCTGGAGTCGATGGCCAAGCTCGACGAGTTCTGGATCGAGATCAACCGCCTCGAGAACACCGGCGACAAGTCGTACCGCCGGATCCTCGCCGGTCTGTTCAACGGCGAGCGCGACGCGCTCGAGGTGATCAAGGTCAAGGACGTCATCGAGGCGCTCGAGGGGGCGATCGACGCGTTCGAGACCGTCGCCAACATCGTCGAGCAGATCGCGGTCAAGGAGTCCTGACCCGATGGAACTCGCGATCATCATCGCGGTAGTCGTCATCGCCCTGATCTTCGACTACACCAACGGCTTCCACGACGCGGCCAACGCCATCGCCACCTCGGTGTCGACCGGCGCGCTCACCCCCCGGGTGGCGCTCGGCATGGCGGCCGTCATGAACTTCGTGGGGGCGTTCCTCGGCCAGAAGGTCGCCCACACGGTCTCGGAGACCATCGATCCCGGCGTCGGCACCCATGCCCTCGTGATCGTCGCGGCCGGTCTGGTCGGCGCCATCGCGTGGAACATGATCACCTGGTACTTCGGTCTTCCGTCGTCCTCCTCGCACGCCCTCATCGGCGGTCTCGTCGGCGCGGCCGTCGCGGCCGGCGCCACGGCCCACTGGGACACGGTGCTGGAGAAGGTCGTCATCCCGATGTTCGTCTCGCCGGTGGTCGCCTTCACCCTCGGCTTCGGCGTGATGCTGGCGATCATGTGGATCTTCCGCCGCGCCAACCCGCACAAGGCGCACCGTGGCTTCAAGATCGCCCAGACGGTCTCCGCCGCCGCCATGGCCCTGGGCCACGGCCTCCAGGACGCCCAGAAGACGATGGGCGTCATCTTCCTGGCGCTGCTGGCCGGCAACCACGTGACCGAGGGCCAGGACCTCCCGATCTGGGTCATCGCGGCCGCTGCCGCGGCGATCTCGCTCGGCACCTGGTCCGGCGGCTGGCGCATCATGCGCACCCTCGGGCGCCGCATCATCCACCTCGACCCGGCCCGCGGCTTCGCGGCCGAGTCTGTGGCCGCGGCGGTGCTGTACACCACCTCGTACGGCTTCTCCGCCCCCATCTCCACCACGCACACCATCACCTCCGCCGTCATGGGCGTGGGCGCCACCAAGCGCCTCTCCGCCGTCCGGTGGGGCGTGGCGAAGTCGATCGTGTGGGCATGGGTGCTGACGTTCCCGATGGCCGCCGCGGTCGCCGCGATCACGTACTTCGTGGCGCACCCGTTCCTGCCCTGAGGTCCTGCTCGACCGACCGACGTAGGAAACCCCCGTGCCGTCGCCCCTGAGGCGATGAAGCGGGGGTTTCCTACGTCCGTCTACTGGCCGCTCGCGCGGACCCTCAGGCGCTGAGGCGTACCCCGCTCTCGGTGTCGAAGACCGCGATCCGCGAGTGGTCGGGCACCAGCCGTACGGTCTCGCCCTTGGCCAGGGGCATCCGGCCGGGGACGCGGGCGACGATCTGGTGCAGGACGGAGTCGCGTCCCGGCACGGCGGGGGTCGCGTACACGTAGGCGTCCGCGCCGAGCTCCTCGACGACCGAGACCGTCACGGGGTAGCCGTCCTCGCCCTCGGAGGCGACCCGCCAGGCCTCGGGCCGTACGCCCAGGGTGATCTCGCCGGAGGACTTCGCGGCGACGGAGCGGTCGACGGGCATCGCGTACCCGTCGACGAAGGCCTCGCCGGAACCGGTCGTGGTCGCGCTGATCAGGTTCATCGACGGCGAGCCGATGAAGCCGGCCACGAACAGGTTGGCGGGCCGGTCGTACAGCGCCAGCGGGGTGTCGACCTGCTGCAGGACGCCGTCCTTCATCACCGCGACGCGGTCGCCCATCGTCATCGCCTCGATCTGGTCGTGGGTGACGTACACCGTGGTGATGCCGAGGCGGTGCTGCAGGGCCGCGATCTGCGTGCGCGTGGAGACGCGCAGCTTGGCGTCCAGGTTGGACAGGGGCTCGTCCATGCAGAAGACCCGCGGGTGGCGCACGATGGCGCGCCCCATGGCGACGCGCTGGCGCTGCCCGCCGGAGAGCGCCTTGGGCTTGCGGTGCAGGTAGTCGGTGAGGTCGAGCATGGTGGCCGCGTCGGCGACCCGGGCGGCGCGCTCGGCCTTGGGGACGCCGGCCAGCTTGAGGGCGAAGGCCATGTTGTCGGCCACCGTCATGTGCGGGTACAGCGCGTAGTTCTGGAAGACCATCGCGATGTCGCGGTCCTTGGGCGGGACGTTGTTGACGACCACGTCGTCGATGCGCACCTCGCCCGCGGTCACCTCCTCGAGCCCGGCCAGCATCCGCAGGCTCGTGGACTTGCCGCAGCCTGAGGGGCCGACCAGCACCATGAACTCGCCGTCGCCGATCTCGAGACTGAAGTCGTCGACCGCGGGGCGGTCGGCCCCGGGGTAGATCCGCTGGGCACGGTCGAACACGACTGAGGCCACGGTGGTCCCTCCTCCACCGGCGTCACGCGACGCCGGACGCTGTGCGGCCGCGGACGGTTCACCCGCGACACGGTACTTGTAGTGGTAGCGCTTCCACGGTCCCGTTGTCCAGAGACCAAGGGCCTGACCTGCGCAAAGTGGCCGATCAGAGGCAGAAGTGCCAGAAGACCCTTGACAGGGTATGTGACGGCTGCCACGGTTGCAACGGCAACAGTTGTGGAAGCGCTCTCACACTTCGGGGAGTGGAGCGCGAACAGACCCAGGAGTGACAGTGACCCCTTCGCTTGGTTCCACCGGCGGGCCCGCGCCCGCCGTTCCGCCGCGTCCCCACGTCCGCCGAGCCTGGCGTCGAACGCTCTCCCTGAGCGTCGTCGCCCTGCTGGCGCTCCCCCTCGCCGCCTGCGGTTCCGACTCCGACTCGGAGTCCGAGGACGGCACAGTCGAGATCTCCATCGCCACCTTCAACGAGTTCGGCTACGAGGAGCTCATCGAGGAGTGGAACGAGGCCAACCCGGACATCCAGGTCACCCAGAAGAAGGTCGGCACCTGGGACGACGCCAAGGAGAACCTCTTCACCAAGCTCGCCAGCGGCTCGGGTCTCAGCGACATCGAGGCGATCGAGGGCGACGCGATGCCGGCCATCCTGGCCGAGTCCGACGCCTTCACCGACCTGAGCGACTCCGCCCTCGACGGCCGCTGGCTGGACTGGAAGGCCGCAGCCGGCAGCAACGCCGACGGCCAGATGATCGGGTACGGCACCGACATCGGACCCGAGGGCATCTGCTACCGCGGCGACCTCCTCGAGAAGGCCGGCATCCCGGCCGACCGTGAGTCCGTCGCCAAGCGCTGGACCACCTGGGAGGACTACTTCGCCGACGGCCAGAAGTTCGTCAAGGCGATGCCCGACACCGCCTGGTACGACTCCAGCGGCGGCACCGCGCAGGCCATGCTCAACCAGGTGGCCAACCCGTTCGAGCAGGACGACAACACGATCGACGTCGAGAACGACGACCTCAAGGCCGTGTGGGACGCCGTGACCGGTCACATGGACCTGTCCACCAACAACCCGCAGTGGAGCGACGACTGGAACGCCTCGTTCCAGAAGGACGCCTTCGCGACGATGGCCTGCCCCGGCTGGATGATGGGCATCATCGAGGGCAACTCCGAGGGTGTCACCGGCTGGGACTTCGCCGATGTCTTCCCCGGCGGTGGCGGCAACTGGGGCGGCTCGTTCCTGACCGTCCCGGCGCAGAGCGAGCACCCGGACGAGGCCAAGGAGTTCGCTGCCTGGATCACCGCTCCTGAGCAGCAGATCCGCGCGTACCAGGCGATCGGCGCATGGCCGAGCGCTGCTGAGGCCCAGGAGGCACCCGAGGTCCTCGAGTCCACCAACGAGTTCTTCAACAACGCCCCGACCGGCGAGATCTTCTCCAACCGCGCTGCCGCGGTCGAGATCCAGCCGTACAAGGGACCGAAGTACTCCGACATCCTCAGCGCCTTCCAGGCCGCGATCCTGCGCGTCGACGAGGGCAAGAACTCTCCCGACGAGTCGTGGGAGACGTTCCTGACCGACGTCGCGGCGCTCTGAGGCGACCGAGCAGTCCATGACCGCTGAGGTGAACGGCCGGGTCGGGCGGGGGCAGCAGCCCCCGCCCGGTCCGGCACGCCCCGCCACGGCCCCGCGCCTCACCCTGAGGCAGCGGCTCAGCCGGCTCGACACGAAGTTCTCCCCGTACCTGTACGTGGCGCCGTTCTTCGTCGTCTTCGCCGTGGTGGGCCTCTTCCCCCTCGTCTACACCGCGTACGTCTCCGTCTTCGACTGGAGCCTGCTGGGCGGCAAGGGCGAGTTCGTGGGCCTCGACAACTACGAGCAGGTCGTCGGCAGTCCGTACTTCGGCCGCTCGGTCGTCAACACCTTCAGCATCTTCCTGCTCTCCTCGGTGCCGCAGATCCTGCTGGCCCTGGTCATCGCGGGCCTGCTGAACACCGAGCTGCGCGCCAAGACCCTGTGGCGGATGAGCGTGCTGCTGCCGTTCGTGGTCGCCCCGGTGGCGGTCGCGATCATCTTCGGCAACCTCTTCGGCGACAAGTACGGCCTGGTCAACGAGATGCTCGGCTGGATCGGCATCTCGCCGGTGCAGTGGCACGTGGACCGGCTGGCCAGCCACTTCGCCATCGCCACGATGGTCAACTGGCGCTGGACGGGCTACAACGCCCTCATCCTGCTGGCCGCGATGCAGGCCGTGCCGCGCGAGCTGTACGAGTCGGCCGCCCTCGACGGCGCCGGCAAGGTCCGCCAGTTCGTCTCGGTGACGATCCCGATGATCCGACCGACGCTCATCTTCGTCATCGTGACCTCCACCATCGGTGGCCTGCAGATCTTCGCGGAGCCGCGGCTGTTCGACGAGACGCTGGCCCGCAACGGCGGCAGCGACCGCCAGTTCAGCACCGTCACGATGCTCATCTACGACTTCGGGTGGCGCCTGCGCGACCTGGGCCAGGCGTCGGCGACCGCGTGGCTGCTGTTCCTCATCATCGTCGCGGTCGCGGTGGGCAACTTCCTGCTCACCCGGCGCCTGTCCGGAGAGGGAGGCAAGCGATGACGCGCCGTCCCGGGTTCCTCGTGTACGGGCTGCTGACCGCCTTCGTGCTGGGCTCGTCGCTGCCCCTGTACTGGTCGTTCCTGTCGGGCTCGCACACCCAGGCGGAGATGTCGGGCGCCGACAAGCCGCTGCTGCCCGGTGGCCACTTCCTCGACAACGCCTCCCGCGTGCTCGACACGGTCCCGTTCTGGAAGGCGATGGGCAACAGCCTGCTCGTCTCGTCGGTGACCGCCACCTCGGTGGTCTTCTTCTGCACCCTGGCCGGGTTCGCCTTCGCGAAGTTCTCCTTCCGCGGCCGCAACACCCTGCTCGTCTTCGTCATCGCCACCATGGCGGTGCCGACCCAGCTGGGCGTCGTCCCGCTCTTCATCCTCATGGCCAAGCTCGGCTGGGCCGGGTCGATGTGGTCGGTGATGGTCCCGTGGCTGGTGACCGCGTTCGGCGTCTTCTTCATGCGTCAGTACCTCGTCGACGCGGTGCCGGACGAGCTGATCGAGGCGGCCCGCATGGACGGCTGCTCGACCTTCCGCACGTTCCTGGCCGTGGGGCTGCCCGCGGCCCGACCGGCCGCCGCGATCCTGTGGCTGTTCACCTTCATGCAGGTGTGGACGGACTTCTTCTGGCCGCTGATCGCGCTCAACTCCGACAACCCGACCCTGCAGGTCGCGCTCAACCAGCTGCAGAGCGGCTACTTCAAGGACTACAGCCTGGTGCTGGCCGGCACGACGCTCGCCACCATCCCGCTCCTCGTCCTCTTCCTCTTCACCGGCCGCCAGTTCGTGTCCGGCATCATGCAAGGAGCCGTCAAGGGATGACCCCCTCCGCTTCCCCCTCCCCCGTCCGCCCGCCCCTGGTCTTCCCGCAAGGGTTCGTGTGGGGTGCGGCGACCGCCTCGTACCAGATCGAGGGTGCTGTCGCCGAGGACGGCCGTACGCCGTCCATCTGGGACACCTTCGCCCGCGTCCCCGGCGCGGTGGCCAACGGCGACACCGGTGACGTGGCCTGCGACCACTACCACCGGATGCCTGCCGACGTGGTGCTGATGAAGTCGCTCAACCTGGACTCGTACCGCTTCTCGATGGCGTGGCCGCGGGTCCGCCCGGACGGTGGCCCGGTCAACCCCGCGGGGCTGGCGTTCTACGACCGTCTCGTGGACGAGCTGCTGGCCCACGACATCCTCCCGTGGGTCTCGCTCTACCACTGGGACCTGCCGCAGACCCTCGAGGACGCGGGCGGCTGGACCAACCGCGACACCGCGTACCGGTTCGTCGACTACGCCCTGTCCGCCTTCGAGGCGCTCGGTGACCGGGTCGGGGTGTGGACGACGCTCAACGAGCCGTTCTGCAGCGCCTTCCTCGGGTACGCCAGCGGCGAGCACGCGCCGGGACGCCAGGAGCGTGCCGCCGCGCTGGTGGCGGCGCACCACCTCAACCTGGCCCACGGGCTGGGCATCTCGGCGCTGCGCGAGGCGGGGGCGGAGGTGCCGCTGGGCGTGACGCTCAACTTCACCGTCGCCGACCCGGCCGATCCCGCGTCGGAGGCCGACTGGACCGCGGCCCGACGCATCGACGCGTTGCACAACCGCGTCTTCCTGGACCCTGTGCTGCGCGGCGAGTACCCCGCCGACCTGCTCGAGGACACCCGCGACCTGACCTTCGAGGGCCGCGGCTGGCAGGAGTGGATCCTGGACGGCGACCTCGACCTGACGGCGCCGCCGATCGACCTGCTGGGCGTCAACTACTACCAGGGGATGGCGGTCTCCGCGGAGCCCGCGCCAGGTGCCGGCCAGCCGGTGCCCGGGCCCGGCGGACGCCCCGTGCACAGCCCGTTCGTGGGCAGCGAGCACTTCTCGATGCCGTCGCGGGGGCTGCCCGTCACCGACATGGGCTGGGACGTCCAGCCCGAGGGCCTGACGCGTCTGCTGGTCCGGCTGTCCGAGGAGTACGGCAACCTCCCGTTGTACGTGACGGAGAACGGCGCCGCGTACGACGACCGCGCCCCGAGCGGCGGCCGGGTGCGCGACGAGGGCCGGCGCTCGTTCCTCGAGCAGCACCTCGCCGCCGTGCACGACGCGATCGGCCTCGGCGCGGACGTGCGCGGGTACTTCGCCTGGTCCCTGCTCGACAACTTCGAGTGGGCGCACGGCTTCCACCGCCGCTTCGGCATCGTGCACGTCGACTACGAGACCCTCGAGCGCACCCCCAAGGACAGCGCGCTCTGGTACGCCGGCGTGGCGCGCACGGGAACCATCGGGTGAGCAGGGACGAGGTTGTCGTAGCGTGAGCCGAGTGAAGTCCACCCCCGAGACCAGCGACGCGCTGCCGACGCTGGACGAGGTCGCACGCCTGGCGGGGGTCTCCCGGGCCACCGCGTCGCGCGCGATCAACGGGGGCAACCGGGTGAGCGCCGCGGCCAAGGCCAAGGTGGACCACGCCGTCGCCGAGCTGGGGTACACGCCCAACCAGGCCGCACGCAGCCTCGTCACCCGGCGTACGGGCTCGGTCGCCGTCGTGGTGCCCGAGCCGGACGAGCGCGTCTTCGCCGACCCGTTCTTCGCGAGCACCCTCAGCGCGGTCAACCGCGAGCTCGCCGACCGCGACCTGCAGCTCGTGCTCCTGCTGGCCCAGCCGGGCGAGCAGGAGGAGCGGATGCTGCGGTACCTGCGCAACCGGCACATCGACGGCGCGATCGTGGTCTCCCACCACCGGGCCGACAACCTGGCCGACCACCTCGCCGCCCTGGGCCTGCCCTGCGCGTTCGTGGGCCGCCCGTGGACGGGGGCGGACCGGGTGTCGTTCGTCGACACCGACAACGTCGAGGGCGGACGGCTCGCGACCGAGGCGCTCGTCGACCGCGGCTGCACCGCCATCGGCACCATCACCGGCCCCACCGACATGACCGCCTCCCTGGACCGCCTGGCCGGCTGGCGCAGCGCGATGGGTGCGGCCGGCCTGGAGCAGGACGCGATCGAGCAGGGCGACTTCACCGAGGTGGGCGGCGAGCGCGCGGCCAGCGCCCTGCTGTCGCGTCACCCCGAGCTGGACGGCCTGTTCGTGGCCTCCGACCTGATGGCGCTCGGTGCGCTGCGGGTGCTGGCCGAGACCGGACGCCGGGTGCCCGAGGACATCGCGGTGGTCGGGTACGACGACCTGGGCGCCGCCGAGCGCACCACCCCGCCCCTGACGACGGTCTCGCACCCCGTCAGCGAGATGGCCTCACGCGCCACCAAGCTGCTGATCGAGCAGATGGACGCCACGGGTACGTCGCTGCCGATGCGGTTGATCTTCACCCCGAGCCTCGTCCGCCGCGACAGCGCCTGAACCCGCGTACGACGAAACCCCGGCGGCAGGGAGACGCGCCGGGGTTCCGCCTGTCGCGGAGGTCGGCCAGACACCCCTGCCGGCCGACCGCCGACTCACCCGAAGCGGCCGGAGATGTACGCCTCGGTCGACTCGTTGTCCGGGTTCGCGAACATCTTGGCCGTCGAGTTGAACTCGACCAGGTGGCCCGGTTCCCCGGTGGCGCGCAGGTTGAAGAAGCCGGTGTCGTCGGAGACGCGGGCGGCCTGCTGCATGTTGTGGGTGACGATCACGATCGTGTACTCGGACTTCAGCTCGTGGATGAGGTCCTCGATCGCGGACGTGGAGATCGGGTCGAGCGCCGAGCACGGCTCGTCCATCAGCAGCACCTGCGGCTCCACGGCGATCGCGCGGGCGATGCACAGCCGCTGCTGCTGGCCGCCGGACAGGCCCATGCCGGGTTTGTTGAGCCGGTCCTTGACCTCGTTCCACAGGTTCGCGCCGCGCAGGGAGCGCTCCACGATGTCGTCGGTCTCCGACTTCTTGAGCTTCTTCGCGTTGAGGCGGTTGCCGGCGACCACGTTCTCGTAGATCGACATCGTCGGGAACGGGTTGGGCCGCTGGAAGACCATGCCGATCTGGCGGCGCACGGCCACCGGGTCGACGTCGGGGTCGTACAGCGACTGGCCGTCGACCATCACCTTGCCCTCGACGCGGGCGCCGGGGATCACCTCGTGCATGCGGTTCAGCGAGCGCAGGAAGGTCGACTTGCCGCAGCCCGAGGGGCCGATGAAGGCGGTGACGGACTTGGCCTTGATGGTCATGTTGACGCCCTCGACCGCGAGGAAGTCCCCGTAGTAGATGTTGAGGTCGGAGACGTCGATGCTCTTCGCCATGGTTCTCAGGTTCCTTCGTTCTTCGTCTCAGCGGCCGGTCTTGGGAGCCAGCAGCCGACCCAGCAGCCGCGCGAGGAGGTTCAGCAGCATCACGATCGCGATGAGCACCAGAGCCGCGCCCCAGGCGCGCTCCTGGCCGAACTCCGGCGGCACGCCGGGCTGGGTGTAGGAGTAGTAGATGTAGACCGGCAGCGTCATCATGCGTTCGCTGAACAGGTCCCAGTTGACCGAGTCGGTCTTGCCGGCGATCACCAGCAGCGGCGCCGTCTCGCCGATCACGCGGGCGATGGCGAGGGTGACGCCGGTGAGGATGCCGCTCATCGAGGTCGGCAGGACCACCTTCACGATGGTGCGCCACTTCGGCACCCCCAGCGCGTACGACGCCTCCCGCAGTTCGTGCGGCACGAGCTTGAGCATCTCCTCGGTGGCCCGCACCACGATCGGGATCATGAGCACCGACAGGGCCACGGCGCCGCCGATGCCCATCCGCACGCCGGGGCCGAAGATCAGCACGAACAGCGCGTACGCGAAGAGGCCGGCCACGATCGACGGGATGCCCGTCATGACGTCCACCAGGAACGTGATCCAGCGGGCCAGCCGGGAGCCGGCGCCGTACTCGACGAGGTAGACCGCGGTGAACAGGCCGATCGGCACCGAGATGACGGTCGCGGCCAGCGTGATCATCACCGATCCGATGATGGCGTGGTAGATCCCGCCGCCCTCGCCGACGACGTTGCGCATCGAGAAGGTGAAGAAGTCCGCGGACAGCACCGGCAGCCCGTTGGACAGCACCGCCCAGATCAGGGACGCCAGCGGCACCACGCCGACGGCGAAGGCGACCCAGACCAGCGACCCCATGAGGCGGTCCACGGCGCCGCGGCGTCCCTCGACGACGTGGCCCCAGACGGTCAGCACGACCAGGTGGACCACGAGGGCGAGGAGCACGGCGACGACGGTCCCGAGCCCGCCGACCGCGAGGCCGAGGACGCCGACGGCGGCCGACGCGACGGCGACCAGGGCGGGCGCGCTGCGCGGCAGGCGCGGGGCGACCAGCGGGAGCGATGACTCCACGGCCGGTGCGCGTTCGACGAGGTCGGTCATCGCGTGCTCCTGTTCTGCGAGCGGGCCACGACGGCGCGGGCGGCGAAGTTGACCGCGAAGGTGATCACGAAGAGCACCAGGCCGCTGGCGATGAGCGCGTTGACGCTGGCGCCGGACGCCTCGGGGAACTTGAGCGCGATGTTGGCCGCGATCGTCGACGGGTTGGTGGCCGAGATCAGGTTGAACGTGATCACGCCCGACGCCGAGAGCACCATGGCGACCGCCATCGTCTCGCCCAGCGCGCGGCCCAGGCCGAGCATCACCGCCGACACCATGCCGGAGCGGGCGAACGGGAAGACGGTCAGGCGGATCATCTCCCAGCGGGTCGCCCCGAGGGCGAGCGCCGCCTCCTGGTGGAGGGCGGGCGTCTGGGTGAAGATCTCGCGGCTGATCGCGGTGACGATCGGGATCACCATGAGCGCCAGGACCAGGCTGGCGGTCAGGATCGTACGACCGGTGGTGGCGGGCCCGGCGAACAGCGGGATGAACCCCAGGTTGTCGGCGAGCCAGACGTAGAAGTCCTTGACGAACACGCCGAGGAACCCGATGCCCCACAGGCCGTACACGACCGAGGGCACCGCGGCCAGCAGGTCGATCACGTACCCCAGGACGCCGGCGAGGCGGCGTGGGGCGTAGTGCGAGATGACGAGCGCCATGCCGATGGCCAGGGGCGTGGCGACCAGGAGGGCGATGACGGCCGCGAGGAGCGTGCCGAAGACCAGCGGCCAGACGTACAGGACGAAGTTGTCCTTGCCGCCCAGCGCGTGCGGCTCGGCGGTGAGCCCGGGCAGGCCCTCCGCGGTGAGGAAGATGGCCACGCCGGCGAGCGCGGCCAGGATGACGAGGGCCGCACTCCGGCTGAGGCCCTCGAAGACGACGTCACCGACGCGCCGCTTGGCGCGGGGCGGCTTCGCCGTGGGGGTGATGGTGGATGACAACGGTTTCTCCCTGCCGTGTGTCCGGCGCCGACGTGCGGCGACTCCTCGTGGGGGTCGCCGCACGCGGCACCGTGCGGCCTCAGTTGGCCGAGATCTTCTCGACGGCAGCCGTGGCGGCCGACGCGACGTCGGCCGACAGCGGGGCGGAGCCGGCGCTCTCGGCGGAGGCCTTCTGGCCCTCGTCGGACAGCACGTAGGTCAGGTAGCCCTTGACCAGGTCGGCGGTCGCGGCGTCGTCGTAGGACTGGCAGGCGATGAGGTACGAGGCCAGCACGATCGGGTACGTGCCCGCCTCGGTGGTCTTGTGGTCGATGTCGACGGTGAAGTTGACCTCGGAGGCCTCGTCGACGCGCGGGGAGGCGCCGATGATCTTGGCGGCCGCCTCGGCGTCGGGCGCGACGAAGTCGTCACCGACCTTCACGTTGACCTTGCCGAGCTCGCCGGCCTGGCTGGCGTCGGCGTACCCGATGGTGTTCGGGTTGTCGGTGACCGCGGCCACGACGCCGGAGGTGCCGGTGGCAGCCTCGCCGCCCTCGATCGGCCACTCGTCGGCCGGCTCGTGCTTCCAGCCACCGGCGGCGGCCAGGTACTCGGTGAAGTTCTCCGTGGTGCCGGAGCCGTCGGCGCGGTGGACCGGGTTGATGGTCTCGTCCGGCAGGGTGACGCCCTCGTTGTCGGCGGCGATCTTCGGGTCGTTCCACTTCGTGATGGAGCCGTCGAAGATGCCGGCGATGGTGGCCGGGGCGAGGTTGAGGTCCTCGACGCCGTCGAGGTTGTAGATCACGGCGATCGGGCTGACGTACGCCGGCACCTGGATCGGCTCGGCGCCGCAGGTCTCGGTCGCGGCGCTGAGCTCGCCCTCGTCGTCCTTGAGGTACGAGTCGGACCCGGCGAACGCGGTGCCGCCGGCGATGAACTGCTCGCGGCCGCCACCCGAGCCGACCGGGTCGTAGTTCACGGTGACGTCGGAGTTGGCGGTCTGGAACGCGGCGCGCCAGGCACCCTGCGCGGCCTCCTGGGAGGAGGCGCCAGCACCGTTGAGGGTGCCGGAGAGGCCGTCGGCCCCGCCGTCACCCGAACCGCCGTCGGTCTCGTTGGCGGCACCGCAGGCCGACAGGGCGATGGCGAGGACTGCCACGCCGGGGACGAAGGCCTTGCGGATGGAAGTGGTCTTCACTTCATGTCTCCTGGTGAGTGCATGGATCTCTGATGACACCAGGGAGTCTGGGAGCCACAGGTGACCGGATCCTGCGGCCCGGGTGAACGCCGGGTGAACTCGAACCGCACGCTTGGGGACGCCACGAGACGGCCGTCACCTCGGTCGGGGATCATGCCTCCGGGCGGGTCTCCCCCGGCTGCAGTACCTGCGTGGAGACCACGACGCCCTTGCGCACCTGCGCGACGACCAGCTCGCCGGGGGCCAGCTTGACCGGCTGCGTGCCGAGCGCCTCGAGGAGTGAGGGCAGCACCGGACGGTGGCTGCACACGACCACCGGGTCGCGGCCGGCCGCGAGCGAGGCGAGCAGGTCGCGGATCCCCTCGTCGTCGTGGCCCTCCTCGGTGAGGCACTCGTGACCGTGCACGTCGAGGCCGGCCCGGCGCGCGTACGGCAGGACCGTGTCGAGGCACCGGGTGGAGGTGGAGGTGTGGACGGCTCGTACGCCGTGGGCCAGGAGCAGCGCCACCAGGTCGGCGGCCTGCTGGTGGCCGGTGGCGTGCAGGCCGCGGGCGCGGTCGCCGCCCCCTCGGCGCTCGTCGGCGCGGTCGGCCTCACCTCGCGGCATGGCCTTGCCGTGGCGGAGCACCACGACGGGGTGCGTACGTCGGGCCACCGGCCGCGCCGCGGCGAGGATCGTCCGGTCCCGGCGGTAGCTGAGCAGCGCCTCGGCCTCGTCCCAGCCCAGCCAGCGGACCTCGTCCACCTCCGCGTTGGGGACGAAGTCGACCTCGTCGTGCCCGGACAGCGGGTGCCCGACCCAGTAGTGGACGACCTTCTGCCGGCCGTTGCCCAGCCCGTACCGCTGCTGCGGGAGCGGGCGACCGAGGCGCACCTCGACGCCGGCCTCCTCGAGCACCTCCCGCACGGCGGCCGTCGTCACGTGCTCGCCGGGGTCGAGCTTGCCCTTGGGGAACGACCAGTCGTCGTACTTGGGCCGGTGCACCAGCAGCACCTGCGTGCCCTTGGCACGGACCACGACGGCACCGGCAGCGAGGACGTCGCGCGACAGCATGGGGCTAGTGAAGCATCCGGGCGGGCCCGGGACCGCGCCGACCTCAGTCGCCGTCGACCGGCGGACGCGGCCGTATGGGCAGGAGGCCCAGGAGCGCGTCGATCTGCTCGGTGGTGAGGTGCTCGTCGGACTCGCTCGCCGCGATGATCAGCGTGGTGGTGAGCTCGACCTCGTTGAGGAGGTCGCCGTCCTCGAGGGTGACGTCGAACTGGTCGTGCACGACATCACCTCACTTCACGACAGGGCTGGGATACCACCATGCCCCGAAGGTGGGTAGTTGAAACAGGTCAGTCAGAAAAATGATCCAGATTGGGCAGTCGGGGCCCCCAACACGAGGGACCGGGGCCCCATCCGAACGGATGGGACCCCGGTCCTCGAAGAACTGGACGGTGCGTCCAGCGGCCGCAATCAGAGCGGACGGACGTTCTCCGCCTGGGGGCCCTTCGGGCCCTGGGTGACGTCGAACTCGACCTTCTGGTTCTCGTCCAGGGACTTGTAGCCCTGGGTCTGAATCGCGGAGAAGTGCACGAAGACGTCGTCGCCGCCGTCCTCCTGCGCGATGAAGCCGAAGCCCTTCTCAGCGTTGAACCACTTCACGGTGCCCTGAGCCATTTGCTCGTTACTCCTTTGTCGGGGCGAGAGCCGTCACTTCGACGGCCCACACCAGATGCGGTGACACGTCGCTCCGACTGTCGTGAGTGGTACTCCCACGAAGTGAAACGCCGTTGGATCACAAACCTCCGCTGGCGTCGACCTGCTGGATGTGCACCTGCTGCGATGGTGACCCTACCAACGTTGACCCGGAAGGAAACCATCTGCGCGTGTCAATTTCAGATGCTGTGTGAACTTTGGGTGACACGCGTGGCCTCTCGCGTGGCCGGCGCCGCGGGCATCGGGCCACGCGGACGCACTCACTCCTGGAGCATCTGCTCCCGCACCAGACGGCGCATCACCTTGCCGATCTGCGAGCGCGGCAGGTCGTCGACGACGGTCACCGCGCGCGGGAGGGCGTACCGGGGGAGACGCTGCTCGGCGTACGCGCGCAGCTCCTCCAGGGTCGGCGCGGGCGCGGACTCGACCAGGACGACGGCGACCGCGACCTGCTCCTCGTCGCCGTGCGGGAGCCCGACCGCGGCGACGTCGAGGATGCCCTCCATGGTGCGCAGGTGGTCCTCCACCTGGGACGGGTACACCTTGAACCCGCCGACGATGATCATCTCCTTGACCCGGTCCACGAGGGTGACCCAACCGTCGGCCTCGACCCGGACCACGTCCCCCGTACACAGCCAGCCGCCCTCGAGGAGCTGGCCGGCCGTCTCGTCGGGACGGTTCCAGTAGCCGTCGAAGACCTGCGGGCCACGGACCAGCAGCTCACCGCGCACGCTGCCGTCCTCGGCGGGGACCGCCTCGACGGTGTGGTCGTCCTGGTCGACGACCCGCATGTCGGTGTTGGGGAACGGCACCCCCAGGGTGCCGGGGCGCCGCGCGGGCGAGCAGGGGTTGCCCAGCGCGATCGGGGCGCACTCCGTCATGCCGTACCCCTCGATGAGGAGGCCGCCGGTGGCCGCCTCCCACCGCTCCACGGTGTGCCGCGGGATCGGCATCGCGCCGGCGAAGCCCAACCGGATGGAGCGCAGTCCCTCGGCGGGCGGTCGGCGGTCGGCCTCCAGCGCGTCGACGATCCGGTCGTACATGGGCGCGACGCCCGCCAGGAAGGTCGCTGGGCGGCGCTTCTGGGCGGCGATCACGGCCGGCGGGTCGAAGTTGGGGAACGCCACCAGCGTGGCCCCGATGTGCCCGGGCAGCGTGAGGCAGAAGGTGAGGCCGAAGGCGTGGAAGAACGGCAGCACGCCGTACACGGTCTCGCCGCCCTCGGTGAACCCCGCCCACTCCTGCCCGTGGACGACGTTGGCGACCAGGTTGCGGTGGGTCAGGCGCGCGGCCTTGGGGGTGCCGGTCGTGCCGCCCGTGTACTGCAGCAGCGCCAGGTCCGCGCTCGCCCCGAGGGGTTCGGCGGCGCTGGGGGCGGCCGCGTCGACGAGCCGGTGGAAGTCGGCGACGCCGTCGGGCACGGGACCGTCGAGGGCCGCGCGCTTCTCCTTCGCCTTGGACACCGGCAGGCGCAGCATCAGCTGGGCGGTGCGGGGCAGGTCCTTGGCGACGTCGACGGCGATCACGGTCTGCACGGCGGAGGTGTCCCGGGCGGCCACGACGTCGGCGATCCCGTGGCGCCACGCCAGCACGGTGGTCGCGCCGGAGTCGGCCAGCAGGTGGGCCATCTCGCCGGTGGTGTACGTCGGGTTGAGCTCGACCACGACGGCGCCCAGGCGCAGTGCGGCGTGGAAGGCGATGACGTGGGAGGCGCAGTTGGGCAGCGACAGCGCCACCCGGTCACCCTCGCCGACCCCGATACCCGCGAGCACCGTCATGGTGCGCCGGATCCGGTCGTCGAGCTGTGCGTACGTCGTGGTGGCCCCGAGGAAGTCGACGGCGACCCGGTCGGGCCAGCGCCGCGCCGCGCGGACCAGGCCGGCGGTGATCGCCTCGTCGGGCAGGTCGACCCGGTCGCGGACGCCGGGGCCGTAGTGGATCACCCAGGGGCGGGACGCGGACTCCGCGCCAGCCCCGGCACTGCTTGCCATGCTGTCCATCCGGCCAGTGTCCACCCACCGGCGTGGCACCGCGAGAGGCGGTGTCCCCTGTTCAACGGACCAACGTCCCGCGGCGTAGAGTGGTGCGCCACTTCGAGACCAGCCACCCGCCTCGGCGGCGTCGGCACCGCGAAGGAGGGGCCGTGGGCCAGGACCGTACCGACGAGGAGACGCCCGGCTCGACGGCGCCCACGGAGGGTAGGACCCCCGAGGAACGAGCCGTGCAGCGCCGCATCGCGGCCGCCAGCGACGTCTCGTCGGTGGTGGACGCGCAGATCCGCGACGCGACGCTGCGGGGCGCGTTCGACGACCTGCCCGGCGCCGGCAAGCCGCTGACGGACCTCGGGCCCACGCACGACCGAGACTGGTGGCTCCGGAAGATGGTCGAGCGGGAGCAGATCGCCCTGCTGCCGCCGAGCGTCCAGCTGCGGCACGACGACGCCGCCCTCGACGAGCGGCTCGACACGTTCTCCACGGAGAAGCAGGTCCGCGCCGAGCTCGAGGAGTTCAACGCCCGCGTCATCCACGCCCGCTACACCAACCACGGCGGTCCGCCGCTGGTCACCATGCCGCGCGACGTCGAGGCCGAGGTGGCCGCGTGGGAGCGGCGTCGGGCAGTACGGCTGGAGCGCAACCGTGCCGTCGCTGCCCGGGCCGCCGCCGAGGAGGCGGTTCCGCGGCGTCGCTGGTGGCGGTTCGGACTCAGCCGTTGAAGAAGCCGGACAGCCAGCCACGCACCGGCGTGAACCGCTGATCGACGACCTGCTGCGCGTCCACCATCGTGACGCCCTCTCCCCCGGTTGGCGCCCGCCGGTCACGGGCACCCCGGAGCCTGGCTCCGGGAGCCGGCCGAGGCACGCGGCTCGGTCGCGCCGGCGACACAGTGACCCGCCCCAGCACGTCCGGGGCATCCGAGCCCGCCGCCCACCCACCGGTAGGCTTCGCGCGGGCCCTTAGCTCAATTGGCAGAGCTCCGGACTTTTAATCCGTTGGTTGTGGGTTCGAGTCCCACAGGGCCTACTACTGCGCCGTCCCGCCTGACAGGGTGGCGCGATGAGCACGACGTACGTGATCCGTCCCGCCACGGCCGAACGCTTCGACGACGTGGCCACCATGGTCGGCCCCAAGCGGCCCGACGCCAACGTCTGCTGGTGCCTGAGCCACCGCATCGACTCGCGCACGAACCAGTCCCTGGCGGGGACCGAGCGGCGCGACTTCGTCCGCCGCCTCTGCCGGGCCGAGGTCGCGCCCGGCGTGCTGGCGTACGACGGCGACGAGGTCGTCGGGTGGGCGGCGGTGGCGCCCCGGGCCGACCTCCCGATCGCCCGCTCGACCAAGATCGACGCCGTCGACGACCTGCCCGTGTGGAACGTGATCTGCCTCCGGGTCCGCCCCGGCCACCGGCGCAAGGGCATCTCGCACGCCCTGCTCGAGGGCGCGGTGGCGTTCGCCGCCGAGCACGGCGCCCCGGCCGTCGAGGGCTGCCCGGTCGACAACAAGGGCGAGAAGGTCGACCTGACGATGGCGTTCGTGGGCACCCGGAAGCTGTTCGAGGACGCGGGCTTCACCAAGGTGGCCGACACCCGGTCGGTCAGCGGAGGCTTCCCGCGCGTCATCATGCGCCGGAAGCTGTGACGACACCGCAGGCAGTTCGAGCGCCGAGCCGCCGCTCCACGCGGGGCCGCCGGCCCGGCGCCGGTGAACTGCCTGCGCCGCTGCGGCGTCAGCCGTAGTGGCAGACGTACGACACGGCGTCGGTCACCTCGATGGCGAACGACGACGACGCGGGCACGGAGAACGAGTCCCCCGCTCCGTAGGCGACCCACTCGTCGCTGCCGGCGAGCTTGACCCGGCACGCACCCGAGTGGAGCTCCATCACCTCGGGAGCCTCGGTCCCGAACTCCAGCGACGCCGGCAGGATCACGCCGGCCGACTTCCGGGTGCCGTCGGCAAGGAAGAAGGTGTGGCTGACGCAGGCGCCGTCGAAGTAGACGTTGGCACGCGGGTCGAGGGTCACGTTGGCGTAGACGTTCTCAGCGGTCACGGTCGCTGAGCCTAGTCAGGGCGCCACCAGCGCCGGCGCGGGCGTACCTCCTGCAACGCCTCCGGCAGCTCGGCCAGGCGGCTGGGCAGCACGGCACCGCGGGGCAGCCGCTGCGCCGTGGCCAACCCACGGTCGAGCCGGCGGCGCTGGCTGCGAGTGAGCAGCGGCGGACGGTGGGTGCCGGCGCGGGGGTCGAGGCGTCGTACGGCCCGCAGCGCGCGCAGCGCCGCCAGGTCGTCGGTGGCGTACTCGGCGTACAGCTGCGCCCACCGCTCCTCGCGCCCCTCGGCGGGGGCGTCGGGAGAGAACGCCTCGTAGATGCGGGTGCGGTGCCCGCGCATCCCCGGGTCGTGGCTGCCCGAGGAGGCCAGCGCCTTCCACTTGCGGACGAACTCCTCGTACGTGGGCGACTCGTGGTGCAGCAGCCGCAGGCCCGGGTCGGCGTACGCCTCCACCCGCTCCTGGTCGACGCCGGTCGCGTGGTGCACCCCGAACCCGACGGGCGCCCCGGGCCGGACGCCGACCTTGCCGGCCACGTGTCCTCGGAACCAGGCACGGTTGTCAGCACGGTCGATCACGCCGGCCGCGCGCAGCCGCTCCAGCCGCCATCTCGGGAGCAGCCGCTTGAACCAGACCCGCGTCCCCGTGACCGCCTCGAACGGGGTCAGCCGGACCACGTCCACCTCGTCGGGCACCGCCGCCAGCGCGGCCCGGTCGACCAGGGGCGTCTCGTCGCCGTCCACGAAGAAGAGCCAGTCGACGAACCCGGCCTCGGCGCAGGCGACCCGGACCAGGTTGGCCGCGATCCGCTGCCGCCCGTTGAGCGACCATCCACCGCCCTGCCCACCGCCGTCGCGGAAGGTCGAGCCGAGCACGACACACGTGGTCCGGGGACGCTCGGCGAGCATCGCCTCGACCTCGGGCTGCTCGCCGTCGAGGACCACCACGACGTGGTCGACGCCGTTGGCGAGCGTGTACCGCACGAAGCGCCGCACGTTGGCGACGTCGTCGCGCACCAGCGTGACCGCGAGGACCAGTCCTGGTGCCATGCCGCGCCTCCCGTCGCGCCGCACACGGCGCCGTCGGTTCCGCCCGTCCTCCTCCAGAGTGGCACGCGCCCCCTGTGCCGCGCGACCCACAGACCGGGCAGAGCGGACCGGGCGGGCATGGCCTGATTCACACCGGGACCGCGGCCCGTCCGCGGCGCTCCTGACCTAGGGTCGAGCGCATGACCGGATTCATCCCCGAGGAGACCTCCGACGAGGACGTCGAGGCCGAGCGGACCACGTACGGCCCGATCGCCTCCGTCCTGCGCGAGCTGGCCGAGTCCAGCATCCGCACCCAGGTCTCGCCCGAGAAGGCCGCCGAGGCGGTGCGCGCCCTCGAGCAGGTCCGCGACCTGCTCAACTCCGACCTGGGCGGCGCGTCGTACGGCGTCCGCATCCGCCAGGACGGCACCAGCCGCGCCTGGGGCAACAACGTGATCGGGGTCCGCAACCCGCTGGCTCCCCCACTGACCATCCACCACGAGCCGGACCACGTGTGGAGCGAGTTCACCCTCGGCCCGCAGTACGAGGGCCCGCCCACCCTGGTCCACGGCGGCGTCTCGTCGCTCATCCTCGACCAGCTGCTCGGCGAGGGCGCCGCGGCAGCGGGCCACTCCGGGATGACGGCGTACCTCAACGTCACCTACAAGCGCCCCACGCCGCTCGGTCGGCTGCGCGCCGAGGCCCGCCTGGACCGCGTGGACGGCTGGAAGGCGTACATGGTCGGCTCGATCAGCGACGACGAGGGCGTGACGGTGGAGGCGGAGGGCCTCTTCATCCGCCCGCGGTGGGCGCGCACGATCCCCGAGGACAGCGCGACCCTGCGGTTCGACTGACGCACGACAGACAACGAGGGCGGCCCCGGACCCCGGGACCGCCCTCGTGGCGTCTGTACGTGCGGTGCGCGTCAGCGCTTCTCGGACGGCACCCCGCGGGCGCCGCTGTCGGTGAGCCGCGCCTCCTCCGCCGCGGCGGACTCCAGCTCGACGCGGCGCGCCTCCTCGGCGGCCGCCTTCTCCGCGTCGTACGCGCCCGGCTCGGAGACGAGGCCCGCGAGCCCGCCCTCGATCCGCTTGAGCGCGGACCTCGCGAAGATCTGCTGCATCGTGGTGGTGCGCTCCGAGCGACCACGGCCCAAGAACGACACGGCCCAGTGGAGCAGCGCCGTCACGCGGGACTTGAAGCCGGTGATGTAAATCAGGTGGACGAAGAGCCAGGCCAGCCAGGCGATCACGCCGGTCAGGCGCAGCTTGCCGATCATCGCGACCGCCCGGAAGCGGCTGATGATGGCCATCGAGCCCTTGTCGAAGTACTTGAAGGGCTCCTGCGGCGGCTTGTTCTCGAGGCGGTTGCGGATCTCCTTGGCGGCGTACTTGCCGCCCTGGATGGCCACCTGCGCGACACCGGGGAGGTTGTCGAGGGCGATCATGTCGCCGACGACGAAGACCTCGGGGTGGCCGGGGAGCGTGAGGTCGGGGTTGACCGCGATCCGGCCGGCGCGGTCGAGCGGGGCACCGGTCTGCTCGGACAGCGTCTTGCCGAGCGGGCTGGCCTGCACGCCGGCGGCCCAGATCTTGGTGACCGAGCTGATCCACTCGGTGCGGCCGTCCTTGAACTTCACCTCGAGGCCGCGCTCGTCGACGTTGGTGACCATCGCGCCGAGCATCACCTCGACGCCGATCTTCTCCATCTCGGCCTTGGCCTTGGCACCGAGGACGGCACCGAACGGCGGCAGCACCTGCGGCGCGGCGTCGATGAGGATGACGCGGGCCTGGCGGGTGTTGATGGAGCGGAAGTCGCGACGCAGGGTGCGGTGGGCCAGCTCGGCGATCTGGCCGGCCATCTCCACGCCGGTCGGGCCCGCGCCGACGACGACGAACGTCAGCAGGTGGTCGACGTCGTCGCCGCGCTTGGCGCCGATCTCGGCCAGCTCGAAGGCACCGAAGATGCGGCCGCGCAGCTCGAGGGCGTCGTCGATGCTCTTCATCCCGGGCGCGTGCTCGGCGAACTGGTCGTTGCCGAAGTACGACTGGGTGGCGCCGGCGGCCACGACGAGGCTGTCGTAGCTGTTGACGGTCTCGCGGCCGAGCACCTGGGAGGTGACCGTACGGGCCTCGAGGTCGATGTCGGTGACCTCACCGAGCAGCACCTGGGCGTTCTTCTGGGAGCTGAGGACCTCACGGGTGGGAGGCGCGATCTCGCCCTCGGACATGATGCCCGTCGCCACCTGGTAGAGGAGGGGCTGGAACAGGTGGTGGGTCGTCTTGCCCACCAGGGTGATGTCGACGTCGGCGCCGCGCAGC
Organism: Nocardioides sp.; assembly: GCF_051876515.1. GTDB lineage: Bacteria > Actinomycetota > Actinomycetes > Propionibacteriales > Nocardioidaceae > Nocardioides. Next base: position 25,322 of record NZ_JBJEHY010000131.1, read on the forward strand.
GCCTTGGTGCTGAAGAGGCCACCGAAGCCGGAGCCGATCACGACCACCTTGTGCCGTTCGTCGCCCTGTGCCTGTGCCATTGATCGTCCTCCTGGGATGTGCCGCGTCCTCATGAGGTCGAGCAACGCGAACTCACCCATTCTTCCCCCCGCCGACGTGAGGTGGCCAACTACCATGCCCGCCAAGCGCGTACGAGTGACGAAGACGACATCCGCAGTACTATCAGTCGGTCACGCCGGGCGGGGCTGCCACAGCCGCGCCCGGACATCCCCATCCGACGCCGCGGAGGACGAGCTGTGCCCCTCAGTTCCCGACTGCCGCTCGAGGCCTCGCCGCGCAGCGCGCAGCAGGCCCGGCGCTGGGTCGGCGGGATCTGTCGGCAGCTGGAGCGCGACGACCTCGTGGATGCGGCCGAGCTCGGGACGTCCGAGCTGGTCACCAACGCCGTCCTGCACGGCGCCGAGCCGATCGTGGTGATGGTGCGGGGCACCGCCTCGCACCCCCGGGTCGAGGTGCACGACGGCTCGGCGGTGATGCCGGACCCGCCCGTGCCGGTCTCCGAGGACGCCGAGCTGGACGACCTGCTGACCACGTTCGGGCGCGGGCTGGCCATCGTGGCGCGCTGCTCCTCCACCTGGGGAGCGACGAACGAGGCCACCGGCAAGGTGGTGTGGTTCGAGCCGACCGCCGAGGAGCGCGACGACGTGGCCGAGGGTGTCATCGACGACGTCGAGGACGCCGACCCCGAGCCGGTCAGCGACGCGGCGGTGCCGGTGGTGCTGCGCGGGTTCGACCTGGAGCTGATGGCCCGGCTGGCCCGGCAGTACGCCGAGCTGCGGCGCGAGCTGCGCCTGCTGGCCCTGGCCCACCACGACGCGTACCCGCTGGCCAGCGACCTGTCGGCGATGTTCGTCAACTACGAGCGCCAGTTCCCGCGCGAGTTCCACGACCAGGTCGCCGAGGCGTCGGCGGCCGGCGAGCGCCGGATCAACCTCACCATGCCGGCCTCCCCCGAGGCGGCGCCGATCTTCTCCACGATGGTCGACATGTTCGACCTCGCGGACGCGTTCTGCCGTGCCGAGCGGCTGCTGTCGCTGGAGCGCAGTCCGCGCGAGCGGGCGTTCCACACGTGGATGCTGACCGAGATCGTGGCCCAGCTCGAGGGCGAGCAGGCCACCACCTGGGAGGACGTCGACCCGTCGTCCCACACCCCGCAGCCCGTCGCGTGAGCGACACCTCGACCGGTACGGCCGCCCCGTCCGCCGTGCCGTCGGCGACGGCCGGCGCGGGACTCGTCGCCCTCGGGGCGGCCGCCGGCGCCGTGCTGCGGTGGGCGCTCGAGGTGGCGGCGGGCGACCTGGCGTTGTGGTCGGTCGTGGCGATCAACGTGGTCGGGGCGTTCGTCCTGGGCGTGCTGCCGGCGTGGCGGCGGATCCGTACGTCTCCGGCGCTGGGTGCGCTGCTGGGCCCAGGTTTCCTCGGCGGGTTCACCACGGTGTCCAGCTGGGCCGGGCACACCGTCCGCCTCGTCGAGGACGGCGCGTACGCCACGGCGGCCGCGTACGTCGTGGTGACGGTGGTGGCCGCGGTGGCTGCAGCCGCGCTGGGGCGTCGTCTGGCCGCGGGACGGCTGCGGTGAGCGGGCTGCTGGTGGCGCTGGGCGCCGCGGTCGGCGCCCCGCTGAGGTACCTCTGCGCCCGCCGGTGGGACACCGTGTGGCCGCTGGGCACCTGGCTGGTCAACGTCGTCGGCTCGGCGCTCCTCGGTCTCTTCCTCGGCCTGTCGCTGGACGGCGCGTGGTGGGCACTGCTGGGCACCGGCTTCTGCGGCGGCCTCACCTCGTACTCCGCCTTCGCCGTGCACGCCGTGGACCTGCCGTTGCGCCCCTCGGCTGTGTACGTCGCGGCGACCGTCGCCGGCTCGCTGGCGGCGTGTGCGGCCGGGCTGGGCCTCGGCCTGCTGCTCTGAGGCCGGTCAGCCCCAGCCCAGGGCGTGCAGGCGGGCGTCGTCGAGGCCGAAGTGGTGGGCGATCTCGTGGACCACGGTGATCCGCACCTCGTCCTCGAGCTCCTCGTACGACTCGCACATGTCGGTGAGCGGCTCGCGGAACAGGAAGATGCGGTCGGGCAGCAGGCCGGCGTGGTTGGCGGCGCGCTCGGTGAGGGCGACCCCGTCGTACAGCCCGAGCAGGTCGGGGTCCTCGGGCGGCGCGAACTCCTCCACCAGGACGACCACGTTGTGCACGAGGGCTGCCAGCTCGGTCGGCAGGTCGTCGAGGGCACGCTCGACGAGGACGTCGAACTCGGCGGCGGTGATCTCCACGGGCACGGGGTCAGCGTAGGTGGCACCGGCAACACGCGATCCCCGGAGCACGTCATCCGAAATGCAGAAGAGGGTGAGCCGGTGGCTCACCCTCTTCTGTGTCTGCGACCCTGACGAGACTTGAACTCGCGACCTCCGCCGTGACAGGGCGGCGCGCTAACCAACTGCGCTACAGGGCCTGGTTGCTTCTCCGCTTGCGCGGTGAGGCGAGTGGAACTCTAACCCATGTCTTCCAGAACTTCCCAATCGGGGGTTTCGGTGACCCGGGTCGTACCCCCAACGGGATTCGAACCCGTGCTACCGCCGTGAAAGGGCGACGTCCTAGGCCGCTAGACGATGGGGGCCAGCGTGCCCCGACAGCATAGGACAGAAGGCGATCCCGCACGGAACCGACGGAGTGAAGTGACTCACAACAACATTGCGGGATTTACAATGGTGTGTGACGCACAGTATTGTGGAGCCATGGCCACCAAGAACGCCGACGACGTCCTGAGGACGCACCGCCAGGAACTGCGCCGCGGCACCGTCGTCGTGGCCAGCCTCGCCGCCCTCCGCACACCGGGGTACGGCTACGCGCTGCTCGAGGAGCTCGCCGGGCACGGCATCGAGGTGGAGGCCAACACCCTCTACCCGCTGCTGCGCCGCCTGGAGGAGCAGGACCTGCTGAGCAGCGAGTGGAACACCGACGAGTCACGGCCCCGCAAGGTCTACCGGACCAGCACCGCGGGAGAACAGGTGCTCGCCACCCTGCTGGCCGACCTCGACGACATCCGCGCCTCACTCACCAGCATCACCCGCGACCAGAACGGAGCCAGCTGATGCCCGCCACTCTCACCCAGCGCTACGTGCACGCCACGGTGCGCGACCTCCCGGCCGAGCGTCGTGACGACCTCGCCCGGGAGCTCAGCTCCACCATCGAGGACATGGTGGAGGGGCACCTCGCCGCCGGCATGACCCCCGAGGAGGCCGAGCGCGCCGCGCTGGTCGAGCTCGGCCACCCCGCCAACCTGGCCGCCAGCTACTCCGGCCGGCCGCAGTACCTCATCGGCCCGCGCTTCTACGGCATCTGGGAGCGGCTGACCAAGAACCTGCTGCTGTGGGTGCCGATCACCGTCGCCGCGCTCAGCGCGCTGGGCGACGCGACCGACACCAGCCCCGACACCCTGGGCGGCGTCATCGCCTCTGCCGTGGTGACACTGCTCGGTACGGCCCTCCAGGTCGCCTTCTGGACGACCGCGGTGTTCGCCGTCATCGACCGGGTCACCACCGACGACGACCTGGGGGCGTTCTCCCCCGACTCGCTCCCGGACCTGCCCGACGACCACCAGGGCATCACGCTGGGCGAGGCGGTCGCCGGGGCCGTGTTCAACCTGATCCTGGGCGGACTCATCGTCGCCCAGCAGTTCCGTACCGGCGTGGGCGAGGACGGCACCACCCCCCTGCTCAACCCCGACCTCTGGTCGCTGTGGCTGCCGGTGCTGATCGTCGGGTGCGTGGCCTCGGCCGCGCTGGAGCTGTGGCGCTACCGCGCGGGATGGACGGTGCCGACGTTTCTCGGCACGGTCGTGACCTCGGTGGCCACCGCGGGGCCGATCGCCTGGCTCGCCCAGGAGCACCGGCTGCTCAACCCCGACTTCCTGGAGGCGGTCTCCCTGACCGGCCGCAACCTCGACGTCACCATGGACGTGGTGATGGCCGGAGCCGTCCTCGTCGCGCTCTGGGAGATCGTCGAGGGCGTGTGGCGCACGTTCGTACGCCCGTCGTTGCCGCCGCGTGGACACTGATTCCGCGACGCGGGGGAGGCTCATGTAGAGTCTCCCCCGCTTGGGCAGGTAGCTCAGTTGGTACGAGCGATCGCCTGAAAAGTGATAGGTCGGCGGTTCGACCCCGCCCCTGCCCACAAGCACAGAAGGCCCCGATCACGTCCCGATCGGGGCCTTCTGCGTCGCTCAGCGCGAGGCGTACTCGATGGCCGCGACGTTGACCTGGTGCACGTACTCGGTGGACTTGTTGTACGACAGCACCGCCGCGCTCCACCCGTCGACCGTGGACAGGTCGCCGCCGCCCTCGCAGAGGTACCGGGCCGCCGCCAGTGCCGCGTCGTCGAGGTCGTGCGGGTCGGCGGTGCCGTCCTCGTCGCCGTCGACGCCCCACCGCTCCCACGAGGAGGGGATGAACTGCATCGGGCCGACGGCGTGCTCCCACCGGTCGTTGCCGTGCAACGCCGTACCCGACCGGCTCGCGCCGATCGCCGCCACGTCACCCTGACCGTCGAGGGCAGGGCCGAGGATCTCGGCGCTCGGCCGTCCGTCGGCGCCGAGCGTACGGCCGTCGATGGTGCCGTGGTGCGTCTCGACCCAGCCGATGCCGGCCAGGGTCGCCCAGCCGAGACCGCAGCCGTCGGGCGCGTTGAGGGTGGCCCGGCCGTACGCGCGGACCGCCGCCGCGGGGATCCCGCTGCCGGCGGCCGTGTCGGCGACCCAGGACTCCGCGGGCTGGCTCAGCGTGGGTGTGGCCTCGCGGGTGGGGGTGGGCGTCGGCACTGATCGGGCTGGCGCGGTCGCGAGCGCCTCGGCCGCGGGCAGCCGGCTCTCGGCGCCGTCGGACGTCCCGTCGTCGAGCGCCGACCACGCCACCACGCCCAGCAGGACGGCCGCCACGGCACCACCGGCGAGCATCGTCGTCCTCACCGGGGACCCCCGGTGGAGGACGGCTTCTGGGCACGGTTCACGGCTCCATGGTGACCTCCCGCCCCAACCCGGCCGGCGGCTGGGTACCCGTACCCAGGCACGATGAGTTGCGCGAACCGCGCGTGGAGCGCCGCTGACGGGGCAGGGTGTGGGCATGCTGATCCGCTACGCCGACCCGACGCGCTGCCCGAGCTGCGCGTACGCGCTGCCTCCGCACCCGCGCACGTGCCCGCAGTGCCGCGTCCCCTTGAGCGGCTCCACCGTGGAGGACCTCTTCGCCACGCTGCAGCGCGCCGACGTGCTGGTCGGCCGGCTGCGGGCCACCGCTGCCCCAGCGCCAGCACCGACCCAGGCACCGAGCCCAGCGGTGGTCCAGGCGCCCGCGGGGACGCCGTACCCGGCCCAGCCGTACCCGACCCCCACGCAGCCGGCCCCGACGCAGCCGGTCCGCACCGGCCCCACGCTCGGCGTGGTCCCCAAGGTGCTGCTCGGACTGGGTGCGCTGTTCCTCCTGGTCGGCGCGCTGACCTTCCTGGCGATGGCCTGGACGATGCTGGGGGTGGGCGGTCGCACCGTCATCCTCATCGCGATCACCCTGGGCGTGGCGGCAGGCTCGTGGCTGCTCGCCCGCAAGGGCCTGCGGATCGGCGCCGAGGCGATGTCGCTCGTCGCCCTGGGCCTGTTCACCCTCGACCTGTTCGGCGCCCAGAACGCGGGCTGGCTCGGCGACCTCGACGCCCCGGCCACCATGATGTGGTTCGGCGGCTGCATCGGTGCGGTCAGCCTCGCCGTGACGTTCGCGAGCCGGCTGGCCGGCGGCGAGCCGCTGGTCGCCCCGCAGACGGTCGGCGTCCCGGCCCTGCACGTGGCCGGGTTCGGTCTCACCTGGCAGCTCGACCACCCGACCGTCGCGCTGGCGGTCTGCCTCGCAGTCTGGCTCGTCCTGTCCGAGGTCTCGCGCCTGACCCGCCTCGAGGTGCTGGCGTACCTGTCCGGGCTCAGCGCCGCCGCGTGGTGGTGCGGCCTGGCCGGCTGGGCCACGGTCCGCTTCCTCAACGAGCCCAGCTCGACGTACGCCGACGTGCTCACCTCGAGCGCCTGGGTGCCGCTGCTGCTGGCGGTGGCTGCCCTCACCGTGCTGCCCCGCTGCATCGGCTGGGCGCGGCGTCTCCTCCCGCTCACCGTCGGCACCGGCTCGCTGATGCTGCTGCTCGCCCTGCTCCTGCCGGTGTACGACGAGCCCGTCACCCCGCGGACCCTGGTCCTGACCGGTCTGCTGGTCGCGGCCAGCGCCGCCGTGCTCCTCGTACCGGCCCGCACCTGGAAGGTGACCCCGGCGATCCCCGCCGCCTGGCTGTGGCTGGTCTCCCTGAGTGGTGTCCTCACCGCGATGGGCTCCGGCGCCGTGGCCCTCAGCGGCGCCGGGGAGTTCCTGGCGGCCCCCGTCACCGCGACGCTGCAGCCGGTGGACCCCGGCCCCACGCACCTGCTGGTCCTCGCGTGCGGACTCGGCGTGGCCGTCCTGCCCCTCGCGCTCCAGCGCGCCTTCCTCCCGCAGGTCCCCCTCGCGACCCAGGCCGTGGTCGCCGCGTGCGCCACCGCCGTGCTCACGCTCGTGCAGTTCCCGGTCCCGCTGGCGCTGGTCGTCGCCGTGCTGCTCGGGTGCGCGGCCGGTGGGGTCGTGGGCCTGGTCCGTACAGGCCGGACGCGGGGCACCCTCGACTGGCCGCTGGCCGTCATGACCGCCGTCTCCCTGTCCGCCGCCCTGGTGGTCGCCCTGCCCAGCGGCGCCCTGACGACCGTGGCGCTGCTGGCCTGCGCGGCGGCGTGCGCCGCCGGGTGGGTGGTCGCGCACCGGGGCCACCGGGCCGACCTGGCGTCGGTGGCAGCGCTGGCGCTGCCCGTGCCGCTGACCCTGGCGTCCTGGACGGGCCTGCACACCGCCGACGTCGACCTGTGGTGGGCGACGCTGGTGGCTGCCGTCGTGCTCGCCCCCGTCGTCCTGTGGCGCGCCGAGGTCCCCGTCGAAGCCGGCGCTGGCCTGGTCCTGGGTCTGAGCGCGGTGGTCAGCACCTCGCTGCACCCCGAGCCGTTGGTGTGGGCGAGCCTCCACCTGCTGGTCGCTGCCTGCTGCTTCTTCGCGACGGCGGCACTGCACGCCCACCGGCGCGGTGCGGCGTTCGTCGGCTCGCTCATGCTCGTGGCGGCGCTGTGGTGCCAGCTGGCGCACCGCGACGTCACCACGGTCGAGGCGTACTCGGTGCCGCTGGCCGCGGCGCTGCTGGTCGCCGGAGCCGTCCTGATGGTCCGGCGGCCGCAGCTGAGCAGCCTGGTGGGGCTCGGCGGCGGGCTGGCTGTCGGCCTGCTCCCCTCGCTGCTGGTGGTCCTGGTCACCCTCGAACCGGTCGGGCTCCGCGACGGGCTGCTGCTGGCCGCGAGCGTGGCCCTGGTCGTCCTCGGTGCCGCCCGCCACCTCAACGCGCCGCTGGTGATGGGGGCCGTGACCGGCACCCTGCTGGCGCTCAACCTCGCCGCCCCGTACGGCTACGTGGTCCCGACCTTCGTGTGGCTCGCCGCCGCCGGCATCGCGCTGACGGTCTGCGGCATCACCTGGGAGGCACGGCTGGCGAACGTGCGCGCCACGACCGCGTACCTGGCCCGCCTGCGCTGACGCCGCGGGCACAATGGGGCGGTGCCACAGACCCCCACCGGACCGAGCGTGACCTCCTTCGACGTGGGACCGTTCCGGACGGTGGGCCGGCACCGTCCCGTCGACCTGCTGTCGGCGACCACGCGTACGGTGCTGCCGCCCGGCGCTCAGCGGCACCCGTTCGCCCGGCCGGCACCGTACGCCGCCGTGCTGGCCACCCCCTCCCCCGATGCCGACGGGGTCCGTCTCGCGCTGCACTCCGGCGGCACCGAGCTGGCCGTGCTGTGGCGCGAGGGCCGGGTGGGGCTCGAGGTCGCCACCGGCGAGGAGGTGACCCGGCACCGCAGCCGCCGCTTCGGGCGCGTCGACGCGGCGCCGCAGCGGGTCGCGCTGACCCTGACCGGGACCCACCTCACCGTCTTCACCGCTGAGCACGACACGTGGGTCGCCCGCGGCCGGGTGGACCTGCTCGGTCGCCTCGACACCCGCGACGAGACGTGGCTGGCGGGCCTGGAGATCCGCACCACGGGGCGCCTCGACGCGCTCGAGGCGGGCGGGTTCGGGCAGCTGGGCCTGCGCGACGTACGACTCGTCACCGAGGCCGACGGCACACCGGTCCGCGACGGGTCGAGCGTCTGGCTCTCGGCCACCTCGGCGGGTCCGGGGTTCTTCGACACCGCCCACACCAGCCTCTGGCGCTACGACACCGCCACCGACGACCTCACCCACACGGGCGACCTCTTCTTCCGCCGCCCCGACCGGCCCGGCGTGTACGGCGACCACGCCACGCACGTCCTGCGGGACGGGGACCGCTGGCTGGTCGCCACGAGCACCTGGGGCGACTTCGCGCCGCCCGAGCGCCGGGCCGAGCGACGCCGGTCCTCGACGCTGCGGATCACCCTCGCCGAGCCGGTCGGCGACCCGCGGAGCGGCGAGCACGTGCTCGACACCTCCGAGCTGCCCGTCCCCGTCGAGGGGTTCACGTCGGTGGCCACCTGGGACCCGCACCTGGTGCACCGCGGCGACCAGTGGTGGGTCGGGTACGTGAGCGCCAGCCGCTTCTTCCGGTTCCACCCGGTGCTCGCCTCCGGGCCACGCCTCGACGCCCTGACCCAGCGAGGCGTCTCCGCGGACCGCACGGCCACCGAGGGCACCACGGTCGTGCCGTACGGACCCGGCCTGGTCGTCGTGGCCAGCGACGGGCGCGACGGACGCTCCGGCCAGCGCGAGGCGTACCCGGTCTTCGACACGACGATGCACCAGATCGGCACCCTCGACGCGCCGTACCCGTCGAACATCCCGTGGCCCTGCCTCGTGCCGCCCGGCGACGCCGGTGGACCGTGGCTGATGCTCACCTTCGACGGCACCCCGCGCGACCCCGGCCTGCTCGGGTACGGCACCCACGGCGACCTGATCGTGATGAGGACGCGCTGAGGGTACGCCACGCGGGCGCAGCGCTGGCGCCCTCACGGGCGCCAGCCGCGCACCACACCAGCCCGTGGGCTGGACCGCTACTCCACGAACCGTCACGTCCACCGCACCACGGGGTTCTCCCGTGGCGCAGCACACCGGCGCGCGGCGAGGTCAGTCGC
>NZ_JBJEHY010000132.1:0-10137 GCF_051876515.1 Nocardioides sp.
CTCGAGATCATGCCGCAGCCGGGCGACGACCGTCCTGCCGGCCAGCCGTGGCCGACGTACCCGATGCTCTTCCGCGTCTCCTCGGCCCACGAGGAGGGCGGCGAGCGCGTCTACGCCGTGTCGACGCAGGAGTTCGTCGGCGACGAGCAGGGCCGCGTCAAGGCGCTGCGCCTGGTCGAGGTGGATGCCCGGTTCCAGCCCGTCGACGGCACCGAGCGGGAGATCCCCGCCGACCTCGTGCTGCTCGCTATGGGCTTCGTCGGCCCGGAGCAGCCCGGCCTGGTGGAGCAGCTCGGCGTCGACTTGGACGAGCGCGGCAACATCGTGCGAAACGACTCCTACGAGTCCTCGGTGCCCGGCGTCTTCGTCGCCGGCGACGCGGGTCGCGGGCAGTCGCTCATCGTCTGGGCCATCGCGGAGGGCCGTTCGGCTGCCGCGGCCGTGGACACCTTCCTCACCGGCAGCACCACGCTGTCGGCACCGATCAAGCCGCACGAGCGTCCGCTGACGGTGTGAGACCACCGACCGGGAGCCCCGCTCGACGCTCCCGGTCCGTACGGCCCGAGGCCCTCCGGAGAAATTCGGGGGCCTCGGGTTGTTTGATCGATCCAACAGAGCGATAGGCTCACGGGGTGCGAAGAGCCAAGATCGTCTGCACCATGGGTCCGGCCGTGGCCACCCCCGAACGCATCCGTGACCTGGTCCGGGCCGGCATGGACGTGGCCCGTCTCAACATGAGCCACGGCTCGTACGAGGACCACGAGCGCGTCTACCACATGGTCCGGGAGGCCTCGGACTCCTCGGGTCACGCGATCGGCATCTTCGCCGACCTGCAGGGCCCCAAGATCCGGCTCGCCCGGTTCGCCGAGGGGCAGGTCTTCGTGGCTGCGGGTCAGCAGTTCACCATCACCACCCGTGACGTGCCCGGGGACGCCGACATCTGCGGCACCACGTACGACGGCCTTCCCGGTGACGTGTCACCCGGCGACCCCGTCCTCATCGACGACGGCCGCGTGCGGCTCCGGGTCCTCGAGGTCACCGACACCGACGTGGTCTGTCAGGTCGTCATCGGCGGCCGGCTGAGCAACAACAAGGGGATCAACCTGCCCGGCGTGGCCGTCTCCGTGCCCGCGCTGTCGGAGAAGGACACCGAGGACCTGCGCTGGGCGCTGCGCATCGGTGTCGACTTCGTGGCGCTCAGCTTCGTGCGACGGGCCGCGGACGTCGAGGACGTGCGCGCGGTGATGGCTGAGGAGGACATCTGGGTCCCGGTCATCGCCAAGATCGAGAAGCCCCAGGCCCTCGACAACATCGCCGAGATCGTCGACGCCTTCGACGGCCTCATGGTGGCGCGCGGTGACCTCGGCGTCGAGCTCCCGCTCGAGGACGTCCCGGTGCACCAGAAGCTGCTCATCGACCGGGCCCGTGCCAACGCCAAGCCGGTCATCGTGGCCACGCAGATGCTGGAGTCGATGATCACCGCGCCCATGCCGACGCGCGCCGAGGCCTCCGACGTCGCCAACGCCGTCCTCGACGGGGCCGACGCGGTCATGCTGTCCGGCGAGACCTCCGTCGGCGAGTACCCGGTGGTTGCCGTGGAGACGATGGCCCGCATCGTGGCCTCGACCGAGAACCACGGCCTGGACCACATGGCCGCGGTCACCTGGACCCCGCACACCAAGGGCGGGATCATCGCCAAGGCGGCGGCCGAGGTGGCCGAGCGGTTCGGCGCCAAGTACCTCGTGGCATTCACCGCCAGCGGTGACTCGGCCCGCCGTCTGGCGCGTTACCGGGGACGTACGCCGGTCCTGGCCTTCACCACCAGCGCACGGGTGCGCTCGCAGCTGTCGATGACCTGGGGCGTGGAGACGTTCATGATGGCCGACGTGCAGCACACCGACGAGATGGTGCACCAGGTCGACGAGGCGCTGCTCGCCATCGAGCGGGTCGAGGAGGGCGACCACGTCGTCATCATCGGTGGCACGCCGCCGGGCATCCCGGGCTCCACCAACGCGCTGCGCATCCACCGGATGGGCGACGCGATCCGGGGCGTCGCTCCGGCGTACCGCCGTCCGAGCTGATCCGGACGGATAGGGCCCATCGCTCGCCCCCTGGCGCTCCCGGCCGTACGCTCGGAGTGAGGGCGCCCGCCCTCGCACGTGGGAGGGGTACTCAGATGCGCACGACAGCGTTCAAGCGGGGAGCAGTGGCAGTGGTGTCGGCGGTGGCGCTCGGGGCGGGGCTGGTTCCCGCCACGGCTTCCGTCGCCGACTCGGGCGAGACCACCGCCGTCGCCGCGGCCAGTGGGTGCAACCCCCGCACCTTCACCCCGACCGTTCGCTCCCAGAAGGTTTACGACGGGGTGGTCGTGACGCACGCCGCGAGCGTGGAGCTGGCGCCGGGGGAGTCGGTGACCGACCTCCCGTGGGAGTGGGCGGAGGAGTTCACCGCCACTGCCGTGATCGACGGCACGTCGCGCCCCCGCGTCGGCGACCGGCTGATCGCCAAGGCGTCGCGTCAGACGGGGCGGCGGATCAAGAAGGTCGGTTCCACCACGGACCGGGGCACCGTGCCTCCCACGGCTGAGATCACCAACACCACCGACAGCCAGGACGACTTCGTGGCCTACCGGGGGTCGGTGACGGTGAAGTCGTACATCGTGCGCTCCTCGTGCGAGCGGGTGGCCGGCAGGGCGCCCAGGGTGCGGTGGAAGCGCGTGGGGGCGTGGGCCAGCTACCTCAAGGTCGTCCAGGGCGTCGGCAGCTGCAACCAGACCAGCGACGGCAAGGTCGAGCGGTACGCGGTGACAATCTTCTGCCGCTGAGGCGGTTGCACGGCAGTCCCGCCGGGGGAGTGAAGTGCCCCGAGTGAGACTCGAACTCACACTGGACGGTGTTTGAGACCGCTTCCTCTGCCATTGGGATACCGGGGCTTCGGAACCGAACAGTACCCCCGACTAGGCTGTGGACCGTGACCGACTCCCTCGTTCCCCCCGCTGCCCCCGTCCGACGTGTGGTCATCGCCGAGGACGAGGCCCTGATCCGGATGGACCTCGCCGAGATGCTCGCCGAGGACGGCTTCGACGTGGTCGGGCAGGCAGCGGACGGGCAGCGCGCGGTCGAGCTGGCCCGCGAGCTGACTCCCGACCTGGTCATCCTCGACGTCAAGATGCCGGTCCTCGATGGCATCGCCGCCGCCGAGGTCATCGCTGGCGAGCGCATTGCGCCCGTGGTGATGCTCACCGCCTTCTCCCAGCGCGACCTGGTCGAGCGTGCGCGCGACGCCGGTGCGATGGCGTACCTGGTCAAACCCTTCAAGCGTGGCGACCTCGTGCCCGCCATCGAGATGGCGACCAGCCGCTTCGCGGAGCTGCGGCAGCTGGAGGCCGAGGTCGCCGGGCTCACCGAGCGCCTCGAGACGCGCAAGGTCATGGACCGGGCCAAGGGCATCCTGCAGAGCGACCTGGGGCTCAGCGAGCCGGACGCCTTCCGGTGGATCCAGAAGACCGCGATGGACCTGCGCATGTCGATGAAGCAGGTCGCCGAGGGCGTCATCGACCACGGGCCCGCCGTCACCGGCGAGTGAGTCGTCCCCGCTGAAGACCTTCCGGCAGTCCCAGGGCGAGGCCGTACGCCTGCCTGCGTGAGGGCACGGTCGAGCGCACAGGTTGAGCGTTGATATGGCTTAGGTCACAACTTCGCAACGAGAGTTCGTGCGGCCTTGAGATGCCAGAACGCCGGTATACGTTTCCGTCCTGCGGTGGCAAACCCGTGCTGTCCGCAACATCATGAGGAATCACCCGGAGGGTTCATGAAGCGCACCAGGACGACCCGTCTGGCCGTGGCTGCAGTGGCCAGCGCACTCGTTCTCGCTGGTTGCGGTGGCAGCGACGGCGACAGCGACAGCGACAAGGACAGCGACAAGGACAGCAGCGCCAGCGGCGCTCAGCTGTACTTCGTGGACGGCAACACCGCCGACTACTCCAAGGACTTCGACGCCGGGACCCTCGAGGGTGTCCGCGCGACCTACCCCGGTGCCGAGCTGGGCGACGCCTTCAAGGACCGCCTCCTCGAGGTCGACCCCGAGCTGAAGGACTTCACCTACGGCCCCGAGTCCTACGACGCGACCGTCGTGGTGGCCCTGGCTGCCCTCGCCGCCGGCAACGACAGCGGCAAGGCGATCGGCTCGAAGATGTCCGAGGTCACCTCGGGCGGCGAGAAGTGCACCGAGTTCAAGGTGTGCGCGGACCTGATCGCTGACGGCAAGGACGTCGACTACGACGGCGTCTCCGGCCCGATCGAGCTCAACTCGACCGGTTCCCCGTCGTCGGCCACCATCGGCATCTTCCAGTACGGCGCGGACAACACCTACGCCCCCGAGCGCTTCGAGACCGGTGAGATCCCGGACGTCGACAACGTCAAGGACGACCAGAAGGTCTCCGGCAACATCCCGCAGGGCGACGGCACGCTGACCATCGGCACCCTGCTGCCGCAGTCCGGTGACCTCGCGTTCCTCGGCCCGCCGGAGATCGCGGGCGTCCAGCTCGCCATCAAGGAGATCAACGCCGCGGGTGGCTACAACGGCAAGGACGTCGCCCTGACCCAGGCCGACTCCGGTGACGGCACGCCCAACATCGCCCCGAGCGAGACGGACAAGCTGCTCAAGGCCAAGGCTGACGCCATCGTCGGTGCCGCCTCGTCCTCGGTGTCGCTCTCGGTCATCGACCGCATCACCGGCGCCGGCGTCGTGCAGGTCTCCCCGGCCAACACCTCCACCGCGTTCGACTCGTACGCCGACCAGGGTCTGTACTTCCGTACCGCTCCCTCCGACGTGCTGCAGGGCAACGTGATGGCCAACCTGGTCCTGGGTGACGGCTACGAGAACGTCGCCATCCTGGCCCGCCAGGACTCGTACGGTGAGGCGCTGGCCAACAGCGTCAAGACCTTCTACGAGGAGGCCGGCGGCAAGGTCGTCGAGTTCAAGCTCTACGACCCCAACGCGGCCAGCTTCAGCGCGGAGGTCAACGCCCTCAAGGCGGCCGACCCGGACGCGATCGTCCTGATCTCCTTCGACGAGACCAAGAAGATCGTTCCCGAGCTGATCAAGGCGGGCCTGGGTCAGAAGTGACCTGAGTCCACCGCACAAGGCCCCCGGCGCCACGCCGGGGGCTTTGTGCTGCCCGAGCAGTCTCGACAGGCTCGACCGGCGGTGGGGCTCGGCCGGCGGTGCGTCTCGACCGCCGGTGGGGCTCGACCAGTGGTGGGGCTCGACCAGGGGTGGGTTCACGACCAGCGGTGCTCCGGGGACGCCGAAGGCCCGGCCCCCAGGGACCGGGCCTTCGTGGAGGCGTCAGCGGGCGTTCTGAGCCAGCGTGCCGAGGTACAGCTCGATCACCTTCGGGTCCTTGGCCAGCGCCTGGCCGGTGCCCGTGTACGCGTTGCGGCCCTGGTCGAGCACGTACGCGCGGTCGCAGATCTGCAGGCAGCGCGCGGCGTTCTGCTCGACCATCACGACCGAGACCCCGGCTTTGTTGATGGCGCGGGTCTGCACGAACACCTCGTCCTGCATCGCGGGGGAGAGTCCCGCGGACGGCTCGTCGAGCAGCAGGACCGACGGCTCCATCATCAGGGCCCGGCCCATCGCGACCATCTGGCGCTCGCCGCCCGACAGCGAACCGGCTCGCTGGTTGCGCCGGTCGCGCAGTGCGGGGAAGAGGTCCGAGACGAAGTCGAACCGCTCGGGGAACTTCTTCGGGGCCTGGAAGCACCCCATCTGGAGGTTCTCCTCGATGGTGAGGCTCGGGAAGACGTTCTCCGTCTGGGGGACGAACCCGATGCCCTTGGAGACGAGGACGTCAGCGCGTGCGTTGGTGACGTCGTCGCCGCGGAGCTCGACGGTGCCGGTGTGGATCTTCACCAGTCCGAAGAGGGCCTTGAGCAGCGTCGACTTGCCGGCGCCGTTGGGGCCGATGATGCCGACGAGTTCGCCCGGCTGGCAGTAGAGGTCGGCGCCGTTGAGGATGTTGACCCCGGGGACGTACCCGGCGATCAGGTTGTCGGCGCGGAGCACCGCGCCGTCGGCGTTGGCCAGGTGGGTCTCACGGACCTGGGGGTCGACGCGGGGCGCGCCGGCCTCCGGCTGGTTGGCGTCGGTGCTCACGGGGTCTCACCCTCCTCGTCGTCGAGCACGACGTGACCGGCGTGCTCGGGGTCCTGCTCGGCAATCTCCTCGAGCTCGGTGATGTCGACGTCGTGGTGGGCGCCGAGGTAGGCGTCGATGACCCGCTGGTCGGACATGATCGAGCTGGGCGGACCTTCCGCGATCACCTTGCCCTGGGCCATCACGATGACCCAGTCGGAGATGTCACGGACCATGTCCATGTCGTGCTCGACGAAGAGCACCGTCATCCCGTCGTCGGCCAGCGACTTCACGTGCCCCAGGAGCGACTGCTTGAGCGCCGGGTTCACGCCGGCCATCGGCTCGTCGAGCATGACCAGCTCGGGGTCGACCATGAGGGCCCGAGCCATCTCCAGCAGCTTGCGCTGGCCGCCCGAGAGCGCTCCGGCGAACTCCTTCTCCTTGGCGTCCAGCTTGAACCGGGCCAGGAGCTCGCGGGCACGGACGGTGTTGGCGGCCTCCTGGCCGGACCACAGGGGCCACAACCACGCCGCCCAGAACTTCTCGCCGCGCTGACCGGTGGCGCCCAGGCGCATGTTCTCCAGGACGGTCAGCTTGGACAGCACCTTGGTCAGCTGGAAGGTGCGCACCATGCCCATGCGGGCGACCTTGTGCGGCGCGACCTTCTTGAGCGAGGTGCCGTTGAAGGACCAGTCGCCGGTGTCGGGCTGGTCGAAGCCGGTGAGCAGGTTGAAGAACGTGGTCTTGCCGGCACCGTTGGGTCCGATGAGGGCGGTGATCACGCCGCGCGGGATCTCCACGTGCTCGACGTTGACGGCCGTGAGACCGCCGAAGGTCCGGCTGATGTTGTCGGCGACCACGATCGGGTCCGGCTTGGCCGCCCCGGGCTCGTGGGCGACCGACGCCAGGGCCGCACGTGCCTCGGCGCGGCTGCGGCCGGGGCGCGTCGTCGGTTCGGCCGTGGCGACGCTGGCCTCGTTGGCGTGGTCGGGCTCCGTGGTCGACTCGGGCGTCGCCGGGGTACCAGGGGTCTCAGCGGGCATCGAGGGCCACCTCCTTACGGTCTCCGAAGATGCCTTGCGGGCGGTAGATCATGAGCAGCATCAGCACCAGGCCGACGACCATGAAGCGGACGTTGCTGACCTGGTCGGAGCTCATGAGCGACGCGGGGATGATCGCGTTCTCGCCGGTGGAGAGCTTGGTCAGCACGCTGCCGATGAGGGACAGGCCACCCCAGAAGAGGATCGCTCCGACAACCGGGCCGATGATGCGCGCGGCGCCGCCCAGGATCAGCATGGTGAAGGCGATGAAGGTGAAGTCGGTGTTGAAGCTGTCGGGCTGCACCGAGGCCAGCCCCAGGCCGCCGATGAAGCCGCCGAACGCTCCGATCACACCACCGAGGACCAGCGCCTGCATCTTGTAGAAGTAGACGTTCTTGCCCAGCGAGCGGACCGCGTCCTCGTCCTCACGGATGCTGCGCAGGACGCGTCCCCAGGGGGAACGCATCAGAAGGAACAGCAGCACGCACACGACCACCACGAGCACCCAGCCGACGAGCAGCACCCACGCGTCGTTGCGCGAGAACGTGAGGAACGAGCCCATGTCCTCGGGGAAGGGGTTCATGGAGCGGAACTCGCTCGTGAAGGCGCTGACGCCGTCACGAGCGTGGAAGTACTCCTTGAACGTCGTCGAGAAGACCAGACGCAGGCTCTCGGCCGCGGCGATCGTGACGATGGCCAGGTAGTCGGCCCGCAGCCGCAGCGTCGGGATGCCCAGGAGCAGGGCCAGCAGGACCGCGCAGCCGATGCCGGTCAGCAGGGCCAGCCACAGAGGGAAGCCGAACGAGGCGATGGTCACGCCCATGCCGTACGCGCCGACGGCGCAGAAGGCCGCCTGACCGAAGTTGAGCAGGCCGGTGTAGCCGTAGTGGACGTTGAGACCGATGGCTGCCAGCACGAAGGACAGCGCCATGGGGGAGAAGGCGTCGTGGAAGGCGCTCTGCAGGATGTCGAACATGGTTTCCTCCCGGCCTCAGCCGATCCGTTCCTTGCGCCCGAGCAGACCTTGAGGTCGGAACAGCAGGATCAGTGCCAGCAGTACCAGCGCTCCCGCGTTCTTCAGGTCCGAGGGGATGACAAGGGTCGACAACTCGATGAGCAGACCGATGATCAGCGAGCCGATCACGGCGCCCCAGATGCTGCCCAGCCCGCCGACCGTCACCGCTGCGAACAGCAGGAGCAGGACGAGCTGGCCGATGGTGAAGGTGACGCCCATCGTGAAGCCCAGGAAGACGCCGCACAGGGCGGCCAGCGCCCCGCCGACGACCCACACGAGCGTGATCACCTGGCTGACGTTGATGCCGGTGGAGGAGGCGAGGGCCGGGTTGTCCGAGACGGCGCGGGTGGCGCGTCCCAGCCGGGTCTTGCTCAGCGCGAGGATCACCACCACGAGCACCAGGATCGAGATGGCCGCGATCATCAGGTCGCGGGTGGCGTACGTGACGCCGAGCGCCTCACGGCTCTCCACCGTGACGTACTCGCGGTAGTTGTTGGCGCGGCCCCGCGTGACGTACTGGAAGACGTTGCGCAGGAAGAACATCAGGCCGATCGAGACGATCATCATCGCGATCAGGCCGGTCCCGCGCTTGCGCAGCGGTCCCCACAGGCCCTTGTCCTGGATGAAGCCGAGCAGCGCGCCGCCGATGACGGCGAGCACGGCGGCCAGGGCGAAGGGCAGCTCGAAGGTGCTGTTGAACAGGAAGGCGACCAGCGCACCGAACGTCACCAGCTCGCCGTGCGAGAAGTTCGTCAGGCCGGTGGTGCCGAAGACCATCGAGAGCCCCAGGGACCCGAGGGCGATCACGATTCCGAAGAGAAGGCCGTTGTAGACGAGCTGCGGGATCCGGTCGAGGCTGCCCTCGACCTGCCGGTTGTCCGCGCCGAACGGGAAGATGGCCGAGGCGCTGCCGCCCGGCTGCAGCTTCACGGTGCGCGGGTTGGGCTCGCCCTCGCGCAGCTTCACACCCTCGGGGAAGGTGTCCTCAGTGACAGCGACCTCGAAGGTCCCGCCGCCCTCGGGCACGGGGACCTCGATCTCGAAGCGACCGTCGGCGTCGCTCTCGCCCGTGGTCTCGGTGCCGTCCGGCCCGGTGACCACGATCGAGACGCCCTCGACGGGGGCGTCGTTGTTCTCGGCGTCCTTGAGCGTGCCGCGGACGATGCCGCTGCCGTCCTCCGCGTGAGCCGGCGACAGGGCCAGGCCCGGCAGCAGGAGTGCCGCGAGGACCAGCAACGCCGAGGCGAGCAGGCCGACCGCCCGTGAGCGGTGGCCCTGACCGGGCCGCGTACGTGTCTTCGAGGCTGGGATCATGTGCGTCCTCGTCGCCGATGGATGATGTCGCTGACTGTGCACCACAGGCGAGACTGTAACCCGATGTGATCCAGATCACTCATCGGTGGTGGGTGAACGCCCCGGATCCGAGGATACGCCCCGCCGTCTCGCCGCCGGGCTGGCCCGGTGGTGCGTCAGGCTACAACGGGTCGGGGCCCGCTGGAGGGCACGCGGCGGCGGGCGCGGTAACAACTTCGACACGAGGACGTCTCGTCGAGGAGTCGGACCTTCGGCGCGATTCCGCAAGCTCGTGCACGGAGGGTCTTGTCAGCACCCGGCCGCGGGCGCGTAATCTTCGGCAGCAGAGGGTGTGGTTCGGGGGAACCCCTTCATCCCCCTGTCCGTACCTGGAAGGCCCACGCTCATGTCACGCAGTGCGGTCACGCTGCGCCCGGCGCGCCCCACCGACGCCCCTGTGCTCGCGAAGCTCTGGGCCGACGTGCTCCAGCGAGGCCACGAGGACGAGCACGAGGCGCACTGCCAGCGGATCATCGCGCGTACCGAGTACGACTCCTCCGAGCGCATCGTGGTGGCGGTGTACGACGGCGAGGTGGCCGGCGCCGTGCACCTGCGGTCCACAACGGTGTCCCCGTTGAACCTCGAGCCGAT
>NZ_JBJEHY010000133.1:0-5558 GCF_051876515.1 Nocardioides sp.
CTGGTGGTCCGCGACGAGGACGGCAACGAGATCTTCGCGCCCGGCTTCTCGATCTGGACCGTGATCGAGGAGTGCCTCAACCCGCCGGTGGTGTGGGAGCGCGCCCGCGCGGACCGCGACGGCGCGTACGACCTCGAGGCCGGCTTCTTCACGCTGCCGCCGTTCTCCGAGCCGGAGGTCTTCGACTTCCCCGACGGCATCGGGCCGGTGGAGTGCGTCCACGTGGAGCACGAGGAGGTGCTGATGATGCCCCGGTGGGTCGACGCCGACCGGGTCACCTTCAAGTACGGCCTGGGCGAGGAGATGATCTCCGTGCTGCGCACCCTGCACACGCTCGGGCTCGACTCCACCACCCCCGTCAGCGTCAAGGGCGTCGAGGTCTCCCCGCGCGACGTGGTGGCGGCCTGCCTGCCCGACCCGGCCACGATCGGGCCGCTGATGGAGGGCAAGACCTGCGCCGGTCTGTGGGTCACCGGCACCGGCAAGGACGGGGCTCCACGCTCCACGTACCTGTACCACGTCGTCGACAACGCCGACACGATGCGCGAGTACGGCGCCCAGTGCGTGGTCTGGCAGACCGCCGTCAACCCGGTCGTCGCGCTCGAGCTGCTGGCGACCGGCGTCTGGTCGGGCACCGGCGTGCTCGGCCCCGAGGCGATGCAGCCGCGTCCGTTCCTGGACCTGCTCGCCGCCCCCAAGCCCCAGGGGTACGGATCCCCGTGGGGACAGCAGGAGAAGGAGATCGTCCCGTGACCGTCGAGCAGCGTCGCATCCTCGCGACCGAGATCCCCGGGCCCCGCTCGCAGGCCCTGCACGCCCGCAAGACGGCGGCCGTGTCGGCCGGCATCGGCACCACGCTGCCGGTGTACGTCGAGCGCGCCGGCGGCGGCATCCTGGTCGACGTCGACGGCAACCACCTCATCGACTTCGGCTCCGGGATCGCGGTGACCACGGTCGGCAACGCCGCGCCCCGCGTCGTGGAGGCGGTGACCGCCCAGGTCGCCGACTTCACCCACACCTGCTTCATGGTCACCCCGTACGAGGAGTACGTGGCGGTCTGCGAGAAGCTCGCCGACCTCACCCCCGGCGACCACGAGAAGCGTTCCGCGCTGTTCAACTCCGGCGCCGAGGCCGTGGAGAACGCGGTCAAGGTCGCCCGCCACCACACCGGGCGCGACGCCGTGGTCGTCTTCGACCACGCGTACCACGGCCGGACCAACCTGACGATGGCGCTGACGGCCAAGAACATGCCGTACAAGCACCGGTTCGGGCCGTTCGCCGGTGAGGTGTACCGCGCGCCGATGGCGTACCCGTACCGGTGGCCGACGGGGCCGGAGAACTGCGCCGAGGAGGCGTACGCCGCCTTCGTCGACCTCGTGCACAGCCAGGTGGGCGAGGAGAACTGCGCCGCGGTGCTGATCGAGCCGATCCAGGGCGAGGGCGGTTTCATCGAGCCCGCTCCGGGGTTCCTGGCCAAGGTCGCCGACTTCTGCCGCGAGCACGGCATCGTGTTCATCGCCGACGAGGTGCAGACCGGCTTCGCGCGCACCGGCGACTGGTTCGCCTGCGACGCCGAGGGCGTGGTGCCCGACCTGATCACCACCGCCAAGGGGATGGCCGGCGGCCTTCCGCTGGCGGCGGTGACCGGGCGCGCGGAGATCATGGACTCCGTCCACGTCGGCGGCCTCGGCGGTACGTACGGCGGCAACCCCGTCGCCTGCGTCGCGGCCCTGGCCGCGATCGAGACGATGGAGGCCCAGGACCTCCCCGGCCGCGCGAAGCAGATCGAGGCGATCTTCCGCGAGCGACTCGACGCGCTCGCCGCGCGCCACCCCGAGCGGGTCGGCGACATCCGCGGCCGCGGCGCCATGCTGGCCGTGGAGCTCGTCACCGACAGCACGTCCAAGACGCCCGATGCCGCACTCGCCGGCGCGGTCCACCGCGCCTGCGCGGCCGCCGGGCTGGTCACCCTGACCTGCGGCACGTACGGCAACGTCTTCCGGTTCCTGCCGCCGCTCGCCATGGGGGACACACTGGTCTCAGAGGGCCTCGACCTCTTCGAGGCCGCGTTCGAGGAGGCTGTGAACGATGTCTGAGGTACTGGAGCTCCTGCCGCGAGGGCTCTTCGTCGGCGGCGAGTGGGGACCGGCCGAGGGTGGGGCGACGTTCGAGGTGACCAACCCCGCGACCGGTGAGGTCGTCGCGACCGTCGCCGACGGGTCCCCCGCTGACGGGGACCGCGCCCTGGCCGCCGCGCACGCGGCACAAGCCGGGTGGGCTCGGGTGGCCCCCCGCGAACGCTCTGAGATGCTGCGCCGGGCGTACGAGCTGCTGGTCGAACGCACCGACGAGTTCGCCGAGCTGATCACCCTCGAGATGGGCAAGACGCTGGCCGAGGCGCGCGGCGAGGTGGCGTACGGGGCCGAGTTCTTCCGCTGGTTCGCCGAGGAGGCGGTGCGTGTGCACGGCCGGTACGCGACCGCGCCGAGCGGTCCGACCCGGTTGGTGACCATGAAGGCGCCCGTCGGTCCGACGCTGATGATCACGCCGTGGAACTTCCCGCTGGCGATGGGCACCCGCAAGATCGGACCCGCGATCGCCGCCGGGTGCACGATGGTCGTCAAGCCGGCCCACGAGACGCCGCTGACGACGCTGGCCCTGGCCGCGCTGCTGGAGGAGGTGGGCGTGCCCGTCGGCGTCCTCAACGTGGTCACCACGACCCACTCGGGCGAGGTCTGCGAGCCCCTCATCCGGGACCCGCGGCTGCGCAAGCTGACGTTCACCGGGTCGACCGCGGTGGGCAAGAAGCTGGTCGAGCAGTCCGCCACGCAGTTGCTGCGGGTGTCGATGGAGCTGGGCGGCAACGCGCCCTTCCTGGTCTTCGGTGACGCCGACGTCGCCGCGGCGGTCGACGGCGCCATGCTGGCCAAGATGCGCAACATCGGCGAGGCCTGCACGGCCGCCAACCGATTCCTCGTGCACGTCGACGTGGCCGAGGAGTTCTCCGCCGCGCTCGCCGAGCGGATGTCGACCCTGGAGCTGGGCGACGGTCTCGCCGACGGCACCGACGTCGGCCCGCTGATCACCGAGAAGGCCCGCGACGGCGTGCACGCCCTGGTCTCCGACGCACTCGGTTCGGGGGCGCGGGCGCTGACCGGTGGCACCGTCCCCGAGGGGCCGGGCTGGTTCTACTCCCCCACCGTGCTCGTCGACGTGCCCGCGGGCGCCCGGGTGCTCACCGAGGAGATCTTCGGACCCGTCGCCCCGGTGGCCACGTTCAGCACCGAGGAGGAGGCGGTGGCGCTGGCCAACGCCACCGAGTACGGCCTGGTCGCGTACGTCTACACCAACGACAACTCGCGCGTGATCCGGCTGAGCGAGGCGCTGGAGTTCGGGATGGTCGGCATCAACACCGGCATCGTCTCCAACCCGGCCGCCCCCTTCGGCGGCGTCAAGCACTCCGGGTACGGCCGCGAGGGAGGCTTCGAGGGCATCGAGGAGTACCTGGAGACCAAGTACGTCGGCATGGCCGTCTCCCCTCCCGCTGGCTGAGCCCGTCGAAGCCGGGCTCAGCCAGCGCCCAGACTCCACACCGCCGAAGGAGCGACCCATGATCGACCGGATCCGCCTCTCCCGCCTGCACGCGCAGGAGGAGCAGCGCTTCATCGACACCCACCCGCGCTCGGGCGAGCTGGCCGACGAGGCGGGCGAGCACTTGCTCGCGGGCGTGCCGATGCCGTGGATGACCCGGTGGCCCGGGGCGTTCCCCGTGTTCGTGGAGTCCGCCTCCGGGGGCCGGTTCACCGACGTGGACGGTCACACGTACGTCGACCTGTGTCTCGGCGACACGGGGTCGATGACCGGACACTGCCTGCCTGCCGTCGCCGACGCGATCGCCGAGCGCAGCCGTACCCAGATCACCACCATGCTGCCCACGGCCGACTCGGCCTGGGTGGCCGGTGAGCTGGCGCGCCGCTTCGGGCTGCCGCACTGGCAGATGGCGATGACCGCGACCGACGCCAACCGCTTCGTCCTCCGCTTCGCCCGGCACCTCACCGGTCGCCCGCGGATCGCCGTCATGGACTGGTGCTACCACGGCACCGTCGACGAGACCCTCGGCGTGCTCGAGCACGGTCGGGCCGGCGACCGGGTGGTGCCACGCCCCGGCGCGCTGGGGCCGCAGGTCGACGTCGCCCTCACCACGGCGGTGGTGCCGTTCAACGACCTCGACGCCCTCGACGAGCGGTTGTCGCGCGGTGACGTGGCGTGCCTGCTCATGGAGCCGGCCCTGACCAACATCGGCATCGTGCTGCCGGAGCCGGGCTACCTGGCGGGCGTCCGCGAGATCACCCGGCGGCACGGCGTGCTGCTGGTCAACGACGAGACGCACACGATCTGCGCCGGCCCGGGCGGCGCCACCGCCGCGTGGGGCCTCGACCCCGACTTCGTGGTCATGGGCAAGCCGATCGGAGGCGGCATCCCGGTGGCCGCGTACGGCATGACGACCGAGATCGCCGAGCAGCTGGCCGGCCCGATGCTGGGCCACGACATCGACGTCGCCGGCGTGGGCGGGACGCTGACCGGCAGCGCGCTGGCCATGGCCGCGGTGCGGGCGACCCTGTCCACGTCGTTGCGGACCGAGGACTTCGAGGTCTCCATCGGCCTCGCCGAACGGTTCACCGCCGACGTGGCCGACGTGATCGCCGCCCACGGCCTGCCCTGGCACGTGCAGCGGCTCGGCTGCCGCGCCGAGTACTGGTTCTGCCCGCCGCCGCGCACCGGCGCCCAGGCGGCCGCGGCGGTGGACGAGGAGCTGGATGCGTTCATGCACCTGTGGACGCTCAACCGCGGCGTCCTGCTGGCCCCCTTCCACAACATGAGCCTCTTCAGCCCGTTCCACACCACCGCCGACGTCGACGCGCACACCGATGCGTTCCGCGGTGCGGTGGAGGCCCTGCTCGGCTGACAGCACCACAGGCAGTTCGGCGGCGCCGGCACCGGACGCCGCGGGCGCGAGGGCGCTGGTACGTCGAACTGCCTGAGGTGTGGCGCCTGTGGATGACCGCCCACGGGCACCCGTCATCGGGCACGGTGGAGCCGTGGATCCCGTGGACGCGCTGCGACGACTGGGTGGTGTGGCCACCCTCGGTGAGCTGATGGGTCCCACCACTCCCTCGCGGCTGCGTACGGCCGTGCTGCACGGCGCGGTCGTCCGCCTGCGGCGCGGCACGTACGGCCTTGCCGGACTGTCGGAGGGGCGGGCCACTGCCGCGCAAGCCGGTGGCTCCCTCTCCCACCTGAGCGCAGCCCAGTACTGGGGCTGGAAGGTGAAGTTCCCGCCGCTGCGCCCGACGGTGACCCTCCCCCGTCATCTGGGTCGCCGGCCGGTCGGTGACCTCGACGTCCGGTGGGCCGACCTGCGCGACGACGAGGTGCGCCGCGAGGTGACCTCCCGCGTGCGCACGGTCCTGGACTGCGCCCGCACGCTCGACTTCGACGAGGCACTGGCGGTGGCCGACTCGGCGCTTCGCGAGGGGGTGGTCACCCGCCACGAGCTC
>NZ_JBJEHY010000133.1:5658-10117 GCF_051876515.1 Nocardioides sp.
GAGGTGCCGGGCGTCGGCTGGGTCGACCTGCTGGACCGTCACCTGGGTCTGGTGATCGAGGCCGAGTCCTTCGAGTTCCACGGCACCCGGGCCGGGCTCGCCCGCGACGTCCGCCGCTACACCGAGTGCACGCGGCGCGGACTGCTGGTGGTGCGCTTCACCTGGGAGGAGGCGATGTTCGACGCGCAGCACCTGCATGAGGTCCTGACGGACGTGGTGGCGCTGCGCAACGGCTCAGGCAGTTCGACCGTGCACGAGGCCCTCCGCGCTGCGCCAGCGGCGCCCGGTCTGCGAACTGCCTGAGGTGTGGCGACCCTCAGAAGAGGAACGTGAAGAGCGGGGAGCCGGGCGGCACCCGCTCGATCGTCATCGGGCTGGCCTCCATCCGCTCCAGCATGGGCTCGAGCAGCGCGGGCGAGTCGATCTCGATGCCGACCAGGGCCGGACCGGTCTCACGGTTGTTCTTCTTCACGTACTCGAAGACCACGATGTCCTCGCCGTCGCTCAGCACGCGCTCGAGGAAGTAGCGCAGGGCGCCGGGCTCCTGGGGGAAGGTCACCAGGAAGTAGTGGCGCAGCCCCTCGTGGAGTGCGGAGCGCTCGACGATCTCGCTGTACCGGCTGACGTCGTTGTTGCCACCCGAGACGATGCAGACCAGCGCCTTGGGACGTGCCCCACCGCCACCGCACACCCGGGCCGCCTCCGCGGGATCGAGGGCCACCGCGTACGTGCTGGCCAGCGCTCCGGCGGGCTCGGCGATGATCCCCTCGACCTGGTACAGCTCGAGCATCTCGGTGCACACGGCGCCCTCGGCGACCGTGACGACCTCGTCGACGTGGTCGCGCACCAGCGGGAACGTGGTCGCACCGGCCAGACCCACGGCGGCACCGTCCACGAAGGTGTCGATGTGGTCGATCCGCACCGGCTCCCCCGCCTCGAGCGCCGCCGTCATGCTGGCGGCACCGGCCGGCTCGACACCGACGACGCGGATCTCGGGGTGGCGCTCGTCCAGCCACAGCGCCATGCCGCTCACCAGCCCGCCACCACCGACGGGGACGACGACCTGACCGACGTCGTAACCCATCGCCGCGGCCTGCTCGACCACCTCGACGGCCACGGTGCCCTGACCGACGATGGTGGCGGCGTCGTCGAAGGGGTGCACGAAGACGGCACCCGTGCGCTCCGCGTCAGCCGTGGCTGCGGCGCCCGCCTCGTCGTACGAGGAGCCGGCCACCACCAGCTCGACCCACTCCCCGCCGAGGGCGAGGATCCGCTGGCGCTTCTGACGCGGGGTGTTGCCGGGGACGTACACCCGACCCTTGATGCCGAGGCGGGCGCAGCTGAACGCGACGCCCTGCCCGTGGTTGCCGGCGGACGCGCAGACCACGCCGCGCGCCTGCTCCTCGGGGGTGAGTCCCTGGATCGCGTGGTAGGCGCCGCGCGACTTGTACGACCGGGCGACCTGCCGGTTCTCCCGCTTGAGCAGCACGGGGACGCCGAGCTTCTGGCTCAGCCGGGGGCTGTGCTCGAGCGGCGTGCGGTGCACGATCGGGGCGAGGACCTCCACGGCTGACTCGACACCGGCGGCGGACAGTTCGGCGGTACTCACCGGTCAAGCGTACGGGGGTCGGACCGGGTGGCTTCAGCCACGGTCCAGCCTGCGGTTGGTCAGCGCGGTCGCCTGCGCCGTGGCGGGGTCCTGCGGCCACGGGTGCTTGGGGTAGCGGCCGCGCATCTCCGCGCGCACCTGCGCGTACGGCCCCGCCCAGAAGCTGGCGAGGTCGTCGGTCACGGCCAGCGGCCGTCGGGCCGGCGAGAGGAGGTGGAACAGCACGGGCACCCCGGCCACCGTCGGGCTCTGCGACAGCCCGAAGCACTCCTGCAGCTTGACCCGTACGACCGGCGGTCCGTCGTGCCCGACCTCGGGGTACTCGACGGCGGCCGACCCACCGGACGGCACCCGCAGCCGTTCGGGCGCGAGGTCGTCCAGCTGCGAGGCCGCCGGCCACGGGAGGAGCCGGCGCACCGCGTCCAGGAGCCGTACCCGGTCCAGGGGGACCCCCTCGGCGATCTGTCGCACCTCGGGCGCCAGCCACTCCTCCCAGCGCGCCAGCAGGCTCTCGTCGTCCACGGCTGGCCACGGAGAGCCCAGGTGGACGTGCAGGAACGCCAGCCGGCGTCGCAACCCGTCAGCGGCCTCCTCGAAGTGCAGCAGCCCGAGGCCGTTGCGGGCCAGGGCGTCGGCCACCGCCGGGGTGGCGCTCGCGGCGTCGAGGCGTACAGGCGTGGCGCTCAGCTCGATGGCGCCGACGCGGTCCACCCGCCGTGCGCGCATCCTGCCCGTGTCGAGCTCGACCACGTCCTGGAGCTTGCGCAGGTCACCCGCCAGGTCGAGCGCCGCCTCCTCGTCGAGGGCTACGGCGGCCCGTACGACAGCGCCGGTGCCGTCGGCCTCGCGCCCCGGGGCCCGGGCGACGTCGGCCACGGCGACCCACGCCGCCCCGATCAGCGGGCTGTCACTCGGCAGCGCCGCACGGGTGCCCTGGGCCAGGAGGTACGTCCGGTCGGCGACCCGCCGGGCAAGACGTTCGGGCCAGGCCGCCGCGACCACGGCCCCGAGCGCACCCGCCGCCCCTCCCGGCGCAGCGTCCGTCGCGGCCCCGTCCCTGGCGACCAGACGCTCCAGCCGGGACGCCTCCCGACGCCAGGTCGACGCGTACGGGTGACGGCCGCCCTCGAGGTCGCGCAGGGTCGCGGCAAGGTCGGCGCCCCGGTGCCGCACCTGGCCGCTCGCCGCGGCGACCGCCCGCGCGGCGGCGGTGGCACCGTGGACATCAGCGGCCTCCTCGAGCGCGTGTCCCCACCGCGGGTCCACGGGCATCGACGCGAGCCGTCGACCGGACGCCGTGATGGCCCCGCGCGCGTCGAGAGCGCCCAGGGCGCGCAGCGTCGACTCCGCGGAGTCGAGGGCCGACGAGGGCGGAGGGTCCGGCAGCCTCAACCCGGCACCGCGGGGTGTCCCCCAGGCGGCCAGCTGCAGCGTAAGTCCCGTCAGGTCGGCCGTCAGCACCTCGGGCGTGACGTGGGCGGGGGCAGCGGTGAACGTCCGCTCGTCGTAGCAGCGGACCACCCGCCCCGGTCCGGTACGCGCGGCGCGACCCGCCCGCTGCACGCAGGCGTCGCGCGAGGCGGTGACGGTGACCAGCCCCGACATCCCGCGGGCGGCGTCGCGGCGTGGCTCGCGCGACAGTCCGGCGTCCACGACGAGGCGCACGCCGGGCACGGTGAGGGACGACTCGGCCAGCGCGGTCGAGACCACGACACGCTGCCCGTCGGCGGGTGTCCGCCCGGCCACGGCGCGGTCCTGCTCGGCCGCGTCGGCGCCGCCGTGCAGCTCGAGTACGTCGACGTCCGGCAGTTCGTCACGCAGCGCCGACGCCACGTGCGCGACCTCCCGGGCGCCGGGCACGAACACGAGCGCGTCGGCGGACGGCTCCTCGGCCAGCGCCGCACGGTACGCCCGGGCGGTCCGGTCTGCGACGTGGTCGAGGAACTCCCTCCGTACGCCCCGCTCGTCGGTCCGGCCTGCGGCGTACGGCGCCCACTCGACCTCGAGGGGGTGCAGCGCCCACGGAGCGCTGATGCGCGGAACCGGGGTGGAGGCGTCGCCGAGCAGGTCCGCGAACCGGCCCGCGTCGAGGGTGGCGGACATGGCGACGAGGGTCAGGTCGTCGCGCAGCTGCCTCACCTCACCGAGCAGGCCCACCAGCAGGTCGGTGTCCAGCTGACGCTCGTGCACCTCGTCGAGCAGGACGGCGGAGACGCCGGGGAGGTCCGGGTCGGCCAGCAGCCGACGGACCAGGAGTCCGGGGGTCACGAACTCGACGACCGTCGCCCGCGAGACCACCCGCTCCCCGCGTACGGACCACCCCACCCGGTCTCCCGGGGCGGATCCGTCCAGCTGGGCCAGGCGGCGTGCGGCGGCGCGGACCGCGACCCGTCGCGGTTGGGTGACGACCACGCGTCCGGGGACCAGGTTGGCCAGGGCCGGCGGCACGAGCGTCGTCTTGCCGCTGCCCGGAGGAGCCTCGACCACCGCTGCCGAGCCCGGGAGGGCCAGCGCCTGCACCAGGTCCGCCAGCGCCTCGGCGACGGGGAGCCCCGCGCCGATGCGGTCGAGGTCGAAGCGGTCGCTCACGCTGGGCATTCTTCCGGATCACGAAATGGCACGAGGCCCCGGACCTGTTCGGTCCGGGGCCTCGCGAGGTCAGTCAGAAGATCACTTGATGATCTTGGTGACGCGACCGGCACCAACGGTGCGGCCACCCTCACGGATCGAGAACTTGAGGTTCTCGTCCATGGCGATGGGCTGGATGAGCTCGACAGTCATCTCCGTGTTGTCGCCGGGCATGACCATCTCGGTGCCCTCGGGGAGGGTCACGACGCCGGTCACGTCCGT
>NZ_JBJEHY010000134.1:0-34346 GCF_051876515.1 Nocardioides sp.
GCCGACGTCCAGGCGGTGCCCCTGCCGCCCCGGACCAGTGAGCGGCTCCGCCCCATGCAGCCGGGGGGCATCGAGACCACCCGCCCCCTGGAGCAGGTCAACCTGGTCGTCGGGACCAACGGCATCTCGCGCACCGACCCCCGCCGGTACGCCCTCGGCGTCCTCAACACGGCGCTGGGCGGTGGCACGTCGTCGCGCATGTTCCAGGAGGTGCGTGAGATCCGAGGCCTGGCGTACTCGGTCTACTCGTTCGCCAGCCATCACTCGGACGCCGGCCTGGTCGGCGTCGCGGTCGGTTGCCTGCCGAGCAAGCGGGACGAGGTCCTGGCCACGATCCGGCGCGAGCTCGCCAAGGTGGCCGCCGAGGGCATCACGCCCGAGGAGGTCGACCGCGGCAAGGGCCAGCTCAAGGGCGGTCTGGTGCTCGGGCTCGAGGACTCGGGGTCGCGCATGTCGCGTCTCGGGAAGGCCGAGCTCGTGTACGACGAGATGCTCAGCATCGACGACGTCCTCGCGCGCATCGACGCGGTGACCCACGAGCAGGTCTGCGAGATCGCCAAGGAGCTGTTCAGCCAGCCCGAGATTCTGGCTGTCGTCGGCCCCACGGAGACGCCCGCGGAGGACTGAGCCGTACGGACCAGCGCAGCGGCGCCCCGTTCCCGTCAGGGGAGCGGGGCGTCAGCGCTTCCCGATGAGACCGATGACGGGCGGGTTCTTCTGCTCGACGACCGAGACCCTGAAGCCGGAGCTGAGCAGGTTCTCGGAGGCCTTGCGCACGATGTCCGGGACGGCCTCGGGGCGGGTGGCCTCGTAGAAAAGGTAGACGGCCCCGCCGGGGACGATGCGCTCGTGCAGCAGCGCCACCTCGTCGTGGGCGTCGCGGCCCCAGAAGAGGTTCACGTTGAAGGCGAAGACCTTGTTGAGCCGCTTGACCGGCACCCGCAGGGTCGCGAGGTCGATCTGACGCACGACGAGGCGGCCGGCCTCGACGAAGCGCGCGCATCGACGCTTGGTGCGGTCGACGCCGCTCTCGGAACGGTCGATGGCGAAGAGCTTGCCGGTCTCGAGCTTGCTGCAGATCGCCTCGGCCGCGTGGCCCGGGCCGCAGCCGATCTCGAGGACCTGGTCGGCCGGTTGGACGTCCATGAGGTCGACGGCCCACTTGATGCGAGGGGGGATCGGCTGGGTTGGCATGGGGCCAAGCCTGCCACTAGCGGGTCCGACAGTCAGCCACCGCCACCCCTGTTCTCGCTGCGACGATAGGTTGGACCACGTGAGTGACGCGATGAAGGTGGGCGTGCTGGGAGCACGCGG
Source organism: Nocardioides sp. (assembly GCF_051876515.1). Taxonomy (GTDB): domain Bacteria; phylum Actinomycetota; class Actinomycetes; order Propionibacteriales; family Nocardioidaceae; genus Nocardioides. The sequence goes on from NZ_JBJEHY010000134.1 coordinate 1,315, forward strand.
CAAGGTCGGCAGCGAGATCTGCAGGGCCGTCGAGGCGGCCCCGGACACGGAGCTGGTGGCGGCCGTCGACGCAGGCGACGACATCGAGGAGCTCGTGCGCAGCGGGGCCCAGGCCGTCGTCGACTTCACCCACCCCGACGTCGTCATGGGCAACCTCGAGTTCTGCGTGGGCCACGGGATCCACGCGGTCGTGGGCACCACGGGCTTCGACCAGTCCCGCCTCGACCAGCTGCAGGGCTGGCTCGACGCGTCGCCGGGCACGGGCGTCCTGATCGCCCCCAACTTCTCCATCGGCGCGATCCTGATGATGCAGTTCGCGGCGAAGGCCGCCCCGTTCTTCGACTCCGTCGAGGTGGTGGAGCTGCACCACCCCGACAAGGCCGACGCCCCGTCGGGCACGGCCCGTCGTACGGCCGAGATGATCGCCGCCGCCCGTCGCGAGGCGGGTTCCCCGGCGATGCCGGACGCGACCAGCACCTCGCTCGACGGAGCCCGCGGCGCCGACGTGGACGGGGTCCGGGTCCACGGGCTGCGCATCCGCGGTCTGGTGGCCCACCAGGAGGTCGTTCTGGGCCAGCTGGGGGAGACCCTGACCATCCGGCACGACTCCCTCGACCGGGCCTCGTTCAGCCCCGGCGTGCTGGCCGGGCTGCGGGCGATCGGTGACCACCCGGGGCTGACGGTCGGCCTCGAGCACTTCCTCGACCTCGCCTGACCCGGGCAACCTCCAGGAGTCAGACCAGCCGGATCAGCGCCGCGGTGAGGGCGGCCCCGAGGACGACGACCAGGAAGGGCGCGCGCAGCAGGAGCGCCACCAGGGCGAAGGCGAGCCCTCCGGTGCGCGCGTCCACGGTCAGGCTCGCCCCCGAGCTCCACACCTGGACCGCGACAAGAGCGCCCAGCAGAGCCACCGGGATGAGGTCGGCGACGCGTTCGACCACCGGGTGCGCCAGGACGCGCTCGGGGAGCGAGAGCCCGGCGAGCTTGAGCAGGTAGCAGCCCACACCGGCGAGGATCACAGCCGTCCAGATCATCCCCGGCCCCCCGCCACGTCGTCGGTGCCCGGGATCTCGGTCGTGTCCGGGCCCGAGGTCAGGAGCCCGACGAGCAGGGCCACGCCGGCCGCTGCGAGGACAGGAACTCCTGCGGGGGCCACGGGGACCAGCGCCAGCGCGACGGCTGCGGCGCCCAGGGAGACCATGCGGTTGCGGGAGTCCCGCAGCCGCGGCCAGAGAAGCGCGAGGAAGGCGGCACCGACGGCGGCGTCGAGGCCGTAGGCCCGCGGGTCGCCGAGCACCTCGCCGGCGAGGGCGCCCAGCAGCGTGGCGATGTTCCAGAGGACGAACACGGCCAGACCCGTGCTGAGGAACCCGACCCGCACCGCGGCGCGGGTGGGTCGGTTCACGCTCATCGCCGTCGACTCGTCGAGGAGGATCTGGGCGGCCGCCGCCCGGCGCCACCCGCGCCAGCCCAGCATCGGCGCGAGCTTCAGGCCGTACAGCGTGTTGCGGGTGCCGAGCATGACGGCGGTCGCGGCGCCCGACAGCGGTGCTCCGCCCGCGGCCACCACACCGACCAGGGCGAACTGGGAGGCGCCAGTGAACATCAGCAGCGAGAGGGCGCAGGTCTGCAGGACGCTGAGGCCGGCAGCGGTTGAGATCGCGCCGAAACTGACCCCGTACGCAGCAGTGGCCAGGCCGACCGCGACGCCCTCGGAGATGATCGAGGACCGTTCCCCCGGCGCGAGCGGCGCCTCGAAGGTCACGGGGTCGGAGGGGGACATGGCGCCACCGTAGGTGACGCTCCGGTCCCCGTCATCGCCGGGTGCGGGCCGGGGGAGGGATCAGGCGGGACGGCCGGGGCCGCGTCCGACGGGCCCGCCGTGGGTGGTGTGCACGAGCAGGTAGACCAGAACCGCTCCGACGACCACGCCGAGCAGGGCGCCCAGACCCACCGCGAACGGCACGCCGGGCATCGCGCCCAACCAACCGCCCAGTGCCAGGCACACGCCCAGAACAGCCACCGCCAACCAGATCTTGTGACGCATCGGAAGAGGACCGAGCATGGTCGCGCCTTTCACCCGGGTGAATGGTCAGACTTCCATCGTGACGCGGCCCACACGGAAATCAAGGGGCGAGCGTCCGGGGCCCGCTCGGAGCGCGCGACTGAGTGTGTCCGGGTGAGGTCGGGTCAGGCGATGGCGGTGTGCAGGCGGACCTGCTTCACCCGCGTGGTTCCCGTGCCGTCCAGGTCGAGCTCACGGTGCGCGCCGTCGGCCGCCCAGCCCGCGTCGACCAGGAAGCCGCGGTACGCGTCGTCGCTCGCAATGGTCCAGACCACTGCGCGGTTGAACCGGTCGGCGACCAACGTGTCCACCGCCGCCTGGAGGAGGCGGGAGCCGTGTCCCTTGCCGCGCTCCTCGGGGTGGACCGTCAGCTCCGACATCTCCCCGTCGGCGACGCCGTCGCAGTCCGGGTCACCGGCGGGGCCGGTGAGCACGAAGCCGAGCACCCGGTTGCGTTCGAGCGCGACCAGGACCCGCTGCCGGGCGTCGGCCGGCCGGGACAGCAGCGCGCGCCACTGCTCGGCCAACGGGCCGGGGTCGGTGGGGATGGCTTCCCCGGGCACCAGCGAGCCGTACATCTCGGGCCAGGTGCGGACCTGGACGGCTGCGATCGCGTCGGCGTCGTCGGACCAGGCGACGCGGACCGAGACGTCCGCGGTGGGAGTCGTCATGGCCGTACCTCAGCGGTACTTCTCGGGGAGCTGCTCCCCGATCCGCACCTGCGGCTTGGGCAGACGCATGAACTTCATCTGCAGCGCGCGGGAGAAGGAGTACCAGGTGATACCGCGGGTCGACTCGCCGGGGAACCGACGGGCGAGCTCGCGGTTCAGGCGGAACTTGAGGGTCACGAAGTCGACCACGACCATCATGAGGGTGACCAGCATGAGGATGTTGCCGAGGCGCTGCGAGGTGGTGTTGGCGATCGTCCCCAGGATCATCGAGGCCAGCAGCAGCGGCACCATGATCTCGATGAACGAGAAGCGCGAGTCGACGAAGTCGCGCACGAAGCGCCGCATCGGTCCGCGGTCGCGCGCGGTGAGGTACTTCTCGTCACCCGCCTTGAGTCCGTCGAGGGCCCGCTTGCGCTCGCTGCGGCCGGCGGCCGCCTGCTCCTGGCGCGTACGGGGCGCCTTGGCGCGCGCCTTGGCCGCTGCCTCGGCCTCGCGGCGGGTCGGGGTGGGACGTCCCTTGCCGCCCACCTTGGTGGAGGCCTGGTCCGCGGAGGGGGTGGACGTGTCTGACTTGCTGCGACCGAACAACTGGGGGCCTTCACATGGAATCGGGACGAGGATTCCCGCAGTCTACCGGCGACCCCCGCGCTCCACGCCGTCGCGACGCGACCTCGGCCACGGGTGCCCGGGACACATCCTTGCGACTGGGCCTAGGGTTGTTCGCGACAAGCCCCGGGCATGACGAGAGAGGGAACGTTCCCCGATGAGTCTCATGAAGCGCATCAGTCTGATCTTCAAGTCGAAGGCCAACAAGGCCCTCGACCGAGCCGAGGACCCTCGGGAGACCCTCGACTACAGCTACCAGCGCCAGCTGGAGCTGCTCTCCAAGGTGCGCCGCGGCGTGGCCGACGTCGCGACCAGCCGCAAGCGCGTCGAGCTGCAGGTCAACCAGCTCGAGCAGCAGGCCGCCAAGCTCCAGGGGCAGGCGGAGAAGGCCATCGGCGCCGGACGTGAGGACCTCGCCCGCGAGGCGCTGACCCGCAAGTCCGGCCTCACGACCCAGATCGCGGGCCTCAAGGAGCAGCAGGCCAACCTCCAGGGGGAGGAGGACAAGCTCGTCCTCGCCCAGCAGCGGCTGCAGGCCAAGGTCGAGTCCTTCCGCACCCGCAAGGAGACGATCAAGGCGACGTACACCGCTGCCGAGGCGCAGACGCGGATCGGCGAGGCGATGTCGGGCATCTCCGAGGAGATGGGCGACGTGGGCCTGGCCATCCAGCGTGCCGAGGACAAGACCGCGTCCATGCAGGCGCGGGCCGGGGCGATCGACGAGCTCATCGCCTCCGGTGCCCTCGACGACGCGTCGGCCATCAACGCCGGTGACGACATCGCCCGCGAGCTGGACGCCCTCGCCTCCTCCTCCGACGTCGAGGCCGAGCTGGCCCGGCTCAAGTCGGGCAGCGCTCCTCAGGCGATCGAGGCCGGCGAGCCGATCCTCGACGTCGAGCCCACGTCCGCCCCGGTGCAGGGCGAGGAGGGTCGGGCATGATCGTCCGCATCCTCGGCGAGGGCCAGTTCGACCTCACGGACGCCGACTTCGAGGCGCTCAACGTCCTCGACGCCGCGGTGGAGTCGGCCGTGAAGGAGTCGGACGTCGACGCCTTCGGACCGGCCTTGGAGGCTCTCCTCGAGTCGGTCCGCAGCCACGGCAGCCGGCACGACGTGGACACCCTCGACACCTCCGACCTGATCCTGCCCCCGGCAGGCTCGTCGATCGACGAGGTGCGTGACCTGCTCAGCGGGGACGGGCTCATCCCGGGCTGAGTCTGCGGAAGCACTGATCCCCGTGGCGAGCAGCCGTTTCATCAAGGACCGCGGCCTCACCGCGCGGATGACGCTGACGATGTTCCTCCTCGGAGCACTCTTCGTCGTCCTCGTGGTGGCCGTGGCCCTGATCGTGGGCAACCAGGCCGGCGGGGGCGCCGCGGTGCTCGTGGGGGTGGCTGGCATCGCCATCGCCTTCTACCAGTGGTGGACCTCCGACAAGGTCGCCATGCGCGCCATGCGGGCGCGTGAGGTGACCCCCGAGGAGGCGCCGGAGCTGCACGGGATGATCGACCGGCTCTGCGCGTTGGCCGACATGCCCAAGCCGCGCGTCGGCGTCGCCGACATGGCGGTGCCCAACGCGTTCGCCACCGGCCGTTCTCCCGACCGGTCGGTGGTCTGCGTGACCACCGGCATCCTCCAGACGCTCACCGCCGAGGAGCTCGAGGGCGTCCTGGCCCACGAGCTCAGCCACGTCGCGCACCGCGACGTCCTGGTGATGACGGTGGCGTCGTCCGCCGGCATCGCCGCGGGCCTCCTCATGCGCTTCGGCACCAGCGTGCGCCCTCGCGGGGGCGGCAAGCAGCAGGGTGGCGTCCTGGCGGCGATGCTGCTGACCCTCCTGGTCAGTCTCGTCGTGTACGCCGTCAGCTTCCTGCTGCTGCGCATCCTGTCGCGCTACCGCGAGCTGTGCGCGGACCGTTCCGGGGCGTACCTCACCATGAAGCCGGCGGCGCTGGCCTCGGCCCTGCAGAAGATCTCCGGCACGAGCGCGGCCATCCCCGACGAGGACCTGCGCGCCGCACCTCCGGCCGTGAGCGCCCTCTGCATCGCCCCCGCCTTCGCCCCCAAGAGCTTCGGCGCCCTCTTCGCCACGCACCCGCCTCTGGAGAAGCGTCTCGAGCAGCTCGCACGCATCCAGGTCGAGCTCGGTCGCCCCACCACCTAGGAGCACGATGATCTTCGACGCCCTGCGCGGTCGCTCCCGCCGGAGCCGCAACGACCTCGACGCCCTGTTCATGGTCCCCAGTGCCGCCGTGACGCTGCAGACCGCGATGGGCCTGACCCCGACCGGTACGGGCACCGTCTGCTACCGCGCCGCCACCGGTGCGGGCTTCGCGCAGACCCAGGCGGACGTGGTCGGGCTGATCGCGCAGTCCGGTTCGGGTGCGCCCGCCCCGACGGTGAGCACCGTCGCGGACGACTTCGGTTTCACCTGGCTGGTGGTGGACGACGACCCTGGCGACGTCTCCGGCCTGTGCACCGACCTGCACGCGGTCAACACCGCGCTCGAGGCCAACGGTTTCGAGTCGAGCCTCCTGTGCTCGGTCATCCCCTTCGAGGGGCAGGGACAGCGCGTCGGGCTCGTCTACCTGTACAAGCAGGGCACCTTCTACCCGTTCGCCCCGACCGGGACCCCCGGCGCCGAGCGCCGCCGCGACAACCTGCTGGAGATCGCTGTGCGCGACCAGCTGCGCGACGAGCTGCCGATGGAGCAGGACCTGCAGCGCTGGATGGCACTGTGGGGCGCCCCCGGGCTCTGAGCCGTCCGCTGACGCTGCCGGCTCAGGGCAGCGTGTCTCCCGCGAGGTGCCGGGAGTTGTAGGTGATCGGCACCCGCGTGCCGTCGAGGATGGTCTCGAGCCGGGCTGCCTCCCGCGCGAGGGCCGTCCCAGCGGCCCGGGGGACCTCCAGGAGCGTGCGCACCTGCACGGTGCCGTCGTCCCGCTGCCCCCAGGTGCCGACGACCCGGCCGTTCCACCACGCGGTGTTCGAGCCGTTGCCGACGGAGTCGTACACGTGGCGCCGCAGGCGCGGGTCGAGGTGGAAGCCGCGGGTCCGCCACCCCATCGTGGTCGGGTCGAGGGTCGGCAGGAGGGCGGCCCAGTCGTCGACGTCGGGGGAGTCGTCGACGTCGTCCGCGTGCACCCAGCCGTGGGAGCCGTCGTCGAGCTCGACCTCGACGGCGCCGAGCTCGCCCAGGGCCCGACGAGCGGCCGTCTTCGTCGAGCCGAGCCACCAGACCAGGTCCTCCAGCGTCCCCGGGCCGAAGCGGCGCAGCCACCGGTCGACGAGCTCCCGGTAGCCGTCGTGGCTGTCGGTGGGAGCGGGGCGCTCGCCGAGCCACGACTCGGCGGAGGCGTACGTCGGTCGGGCGGTGCTCCAGGGGCCGTCGTTGCCGGCGCGGACCAGCACGCCCCGCATGCACAGCCAGGACAGGACGTACTGGGCGGCGGGCAGCGGTCGGCCCCACTTCGTACCGGGCGCCACGTCGACACGGAGGTCGAGCGCGGGCACGCACTCGCGCAGGCGCCCCGGCGACAGCGGGCCGTGCTGCGCCAGCGCGTCCAGCAGGTCGCGGGTGGTTCCTGCCAACCAGGTGTCCGTGTCGTCGACCTCCGGTACGGCGTCCAGCGCCCTGCGCAGGCGCCGTTCCTCCGGGACGGCCGTGCGTGCTGCCGCGCTGCCCAGCACGGCGGGGAGCAGGTCGCGCGGGACGGCGAACAGGGTGTTGCGCATGCCCGTCTGCTTGACCAGTGCCCGTTCCGTCTCGAGCACCTCGCGGACGGTGGAGGGCGTCAGCTCCTCGACCCGCGCGTGGGCCGCCAGGTACACGCTCGGGGCGTCGGTCGCGTGCAGCCCGACCACCGCCCGCGCGGCCTCCTCGACCGTGCCCACGCGGTGAGCGGGCGACACGGCGTGGCGGGCAGCCAGCCGTCGGCGCCGTTCGTCGTCGGTGATGCGGGGCGCTGCGGTCACCGCGGCAGGTTCCCTCGGTCGGCCGGATCAGTCCTTGGCGGTCTTGCCAGGGAGGTCGAGCATGCGCTGCAGCGCGACCTTGGCGTCGCGCTCGGTGGCCGCGTCGACGGTGATCTGGTTGACCACGTTGCCCGCGACCAGGTTCTCCAGCGCCCACACGAGGTGCGGCAGGTCGATGCGGTTCATCGTGGAGCAGTAGCAGACGTTGCGGTCCAGGAACATGATGTTCTTGTCCGGGTGGGCGTCGGCGAGACGCTTGACGAGGTTCAGCTCCGTGCCGATCGCCCAGGTCGAGCCGGGCTCGGCGGCCTCGATCGCCTTGATGATGTACTCGGTGGAGCCGACCATGTCGGCCTTGAGCACGACCTCGTGCTTGCACTCGGGGTGGACGAGGACCTTCAGGTCGGGGTGCGCGGCGCGCAGCTCGTCGATCACGTCCTCGGAGAAGCGGCCGTGCACCGAGCAGTGGCCCTTCCACAGGATCATCCGCGCGCCGGCCAGCTCCTCGGCGGTGAGGCCGCCGTTGGGCTTGAGCGGGTTCCACACGACGCACTCGTCGAGGGCGATGCCCTGCTGGAGGACGGCGGTGTTGCGGCCCAGGTGCTGGTCGGGGAGGAAGAGGATCTTGGCGTCGGGCTTCTGAGCGAACGCCCACTCCAGGGCGACCTCCGCGTTGGACGAGGTGCACACCAGCCCGCCGTTGCGGCCGCAGAACGCCTTGATGTCGGCCGACGAGTTCATGTACGTCACCGGCACGACCTGGTCCTGCACGCCGGCGGCCGCGAGCGCGTCCCACGCGTCCTCGACCTGGCGCAGGCGGGCCATGTCGGCCATGGAGCAGCCCGCTGCCATGTCGGGCAGGATCACGGCCTGGGAGTCGGTGGTGAGGATGTCGGCCGACTCGGCCATGAAGTGAACGCCGCAGAAGACGATGAACTCGGCGTCGGGCCGGCCCGCCGCGTCACGCGCCAGCTTGAACGAGTCACCGGTCACGTCCGCGAACTGGATGACCTCGTCGCGCTGGTAGTGGTGCCCCAGGACGAACAGGCGGTCACCGAGCGCCTCCTTGGCGGCCCGGGCGCGGGCGACCAGGGTCGGGTCGGAGGCCGGCGGGAGGTCGCCGGGGCACTCGACGCCGCGCTCGGCGTCCAGGTCGCGGCCCTTGCCCAGCGGAAGCAGCGGGAGGTCAACGGTGCTCATGGTCACATCCTAGGAGGCGAGGGGGACGTACATGGTGCCGAGGCGCCCCGCGGACGACCCGGTGATCGCTCAGAGCAGACTGCCGTGGTGCAGGTACGGCGTCGGTGGCCGCATGTGCCGCAGGCACAGGTACCCCGCCTGACGCAGCGACAGCCGGGCGGCCATCCCCACGTCGAGCGCCCACTGGTTGGCGGCGGTGACGTGGCGCACCGCCACGGGACGCTCCTCGGTGCTGCCGGCCAGCGCCTCCCAGAGGAGATCGGTGGCTGCCCGCTTGCTCGAGGCCGCCAGCAGGACCGGCGCTCCGGCGTCGTCGACGTAGGCGTACCCGCTCCCGGTCGTCCGGTCGGTGACGAGCAGCCGGAACTGCCGGGCCAGCAGGGCGTGGTCGCCACCGTGGGCGGCGCCGCGCGTGCTCCGGTCGACCGAGTCCATCAGGTCGACGTCGCCCAGGCTCCCCTCGCGCACGGAGGTGATCGCGGGGAGGGAGGCGCGGTCGACCGTGCCGTGCAGGAACATCTGCGGGTGCAGGTCGAAGCCCGCCAGCCGGTACCGCCGGGCCGCGGCGGGGGAGGCGGAGGCCGCGAACATGCCGCGCAGGCACCCCGCCCCGTGGGCCGACGCGGCGTCCAGCAGCAGTCGGCCCACCCCCATGCCCTGGTGGGAGCCGGCGACGGCGAACGAGCTGAGGATCCACATCAGCTCGCGGACCCGCGAGACGGCGCACCCCACCACCACGCCGTCCACCTCGGCGACCCAGCACCCGCCCGGGTCCGTGAGCAGGGCCTCGCCGCTCCGCGCGATCCACGCGGCGTCACCGGTGGTCGAGCGGGGCGGCGGGACGGGGAGGTCGCGCGGGTAGGTGTCCACGTCGACGGCGTGGTACGCCGTCGCGGTGATCCTGGCCATGGCGGGCAGGTCCTCGGGCCGCGCCGGGCGTACGAGCAGGGAGTCGGGAACGGGTCGGGACAGCCTGGCGTCGTTCACGGCACCAGCATGCCCGCCGGCCGGTCGCGGTACGCAAGGATGTGCCCATGCGCGTCCTGATCGCCCCCGACAAGTTCGCCGGCACGCTCACGGCCGTCCAGGCCGCCGAGGCGATCGCCGACGGTTGGAAGCAGCACGCGCCCGAGGACGAGGTCGACCTCGCGCCGATGGCCGACGGTGGCCCGGGCTTCGTGGACGTCCTGCACGCCTCGTCGGGCGGGGAGCTGGTCTCGGTGACCGTCCGCGGCCCGCACGGGGACCCCTCCCCGGCGGCGTTGCTGGTGGTCGGCGACGACGTGTACGTCGAGAGCGCCCAGGCGTGCGGACTCCACCTGCTCGCCGGACGGCCGGCCGCCACCGCCAGCACGTACGGTGTGGGGGAGCTGCTCGCGGCCGCCGTCGCCACCGGCGCCCGCCGAGTCGTGGTGGGTCTGGGTGGCTCGGGCACGAACGACGGGGGAGCGGGTCTGCTGGCTGCCCTGGGGACCACCGCTGACGTCGACCTGGCGGGCGGTGGCGCCGCGCTGGCCGGTGTGACCACCGTGGACCTGGCTGCGGCGCGGGACCGCGTGCGGGGGGTCGAGATCGTGGCCGCCACCGACGTGGACATCCCGTTGACCGGCCTGTTCGGGGCCACCAAGACGTTCGGGCCGCAGAAGGGCGTCGCCGAGGAGGACGTGGCTGCCCTGGATGCCTGTCTGGAGGCCTTCGCCACCGCGGCCGACCGCCGGGTCTCCCTCGACAAGGGCGCCGGCGCCGCCGGAGGGCTCGGGTACGCGCTCATGCTCTTGGGCGCCTCGCGGGTCCCCGGGATCGACCTGGTGACCAGCGCTGTCGGGCTCGCCGAGCGGGCGCGGGAGGCCGACCTCGTGGTCACCGGCGAGGGTGCCTTCGACTTCTCCAGCCGCTCGGGCAAGGTGCCGTACGGGGTGGCCGAGGTCGCCGCGGAGGCCATCCGGCCGTGCATCGCCCTGGCCGGTCAGGTGCTGGTCGGCTCGCGCGAGATGCGCGCGCTGGGGATCGAGGCCGCGTACTCGACGGTCGACCTGGTGGGTGAGGACCAGTCCTTCGCGGATCCCGCGGGTTCCCTGAGCGCGCTGGCGCGCCGGGTGGCCCGCACCTGGTCACGCTGAGCCTCCCGGAGGCTCACGTCCGGAGGCGGGGAATATCCGGGGGTGTGCGACGATTGGGAGAGGTACACCGCCTCTTCGACTTTTTGGGAGCCGCACATGACCGAGCAGGTCGAGACCACCACCGAGCGCCGTACGGACCAGATCAACCTGTCCGACGTCGCTGCGGCCAAGATCAAGAGCCTTCTCGAGCAGGAGGGTCGCGACGACCTGGCACTGCGCATCTCCGTCCAGCCCGGCGGCTGCTCCGGTCTGCGCTACCAGCTCTTCTTCGACGAGCGCACCCTCGACGGTGACGTCGTCACCGACTTCGACGGCGTCAGCGTCGTCGTCGACCGGATGAGCGTCCCCTACCTCAACGGTGCCGAGATCGACTTCGTCGACACCATCGAGAAGCAGGGCTTCACGATCGACAACCCCAACGCGACCGGTTCGTGCGCCTGCGGGGACTCGTTCCACTGAGACAGCTCTCCTGCCCACGGGCAGGCACAGAAGAAGGCCCCCGCCACTGGCGGGGGCCTTCTCATTTCCGTTGTGGCTGCGCCTGCTCGACAGAAAGGAGGGAGGGAGATCAGTCGAGGTGGAGATGCAGCGCGTTGGCCAGCCGAGTGGCGGCTTCGGAAATCTGGATGTCCCGCTTGGGAATCTCCTGCGGGAAGTCGGCGAAGTGGATGCTCGGTGCCGGGTTGTGAGCCGCCCGGGCGATGCGGTCGAGTCGGAGGTTCTGGCCGACGGCGCGGCAGTCCGCAACCATCTCGGCGGTCGAGGCCATCTCGTCGTGCGTCAGGTGAGAGTCGGGTGTCGATCGGCTCATGGGACCGACGCTATTGGCTACCGGAGGGTACGCAAAGCAGTACTGCCCGGTAGTGTTGCGCGGCGTGTCTCTTCTCATCGCCGGCTCCGTGGCCACCGACCACCTGATGTCGTTCCCGGGCAAGTTCTCCGACTCGCTCGTCGTGGACCAGCTGCACAAGATCTCCGTCTCCTTCCTCGTTGACGACCTCGAGGTCCGGCGCGGGGGGTGCGCGGCCAACATCTGCTTCGGCCTGGGCAACCTCGGCCTGCGGCCCGTGCTCGTCGGAGCGGTCGGCCAAGACTTCGCGGACTACCGCTCCTGGCTGGAGCGCCACGGCGTCGACTGCGACTCCGTGCACGTCTCCGAGACGCGGCACACGGCCCGCTTCGTGTGCACCAACGACTCCTCGATGGCCCAGATCGCCTCGTTCTACCCGGGCGCGATGAGCGAGGCCCGCGAGATCGAGCTCAAGCCGATCGCCGACCGTGTCGGGGCGCCCGACTTCGTCCTCATCGGTCCCGACGACCCGGAGGGGATGCTGCGCCACACCGATGAGTGCCGCCAGCGCGGGTACCGCTTCGTGGCGGACCCCTCCCAGCAGCTGGCCTTCGGTGACGGCGAGCTGATCCGCCCGCTGATCGACGGGGCGCACATCCTGATCAGCAACGAGTACGAGTCCAGCCTGATCACCTCCAAGACCGGCTGGAGCCACGACGAGGTCCTCGAGCGCGTCGACATCTGGGTGATCACCCTGGGCGCCGACGGCGTCCGCATCGAGCAGAAGGGGCAGGAGCCGATCGTCGTGGCGGCCGTCCCCGAGGTCACCGCCGTCGAGCCGACCGGGGTGGGCGACGCGTTCCGCGCCGGCTTCCTGGCCGCCCTGACCTGGGGTCTCGACCTGCGCTCGGCGGCCCAGCTCGGATGCCTGCTGGCCGTCTACGTGGTGGAGCAGGTCGGCACGCAGGAGTACACGCTGGGCCGCGCCCACTTCCTCGCCCGCTGCGAGGCGGCGTACGGCGCGGAGGCCGCCGCGGGGATCGCCCCGCACCTGCAGACGTTCTTCGACTGACCCCGGGGTCAGTGCAGCCGGCGCACCCGGTGCGCCGGCACCCCGTCGGGGCCGACGGCCTCGCCCAACGCCTCGTGCCCACGCATCCGGCACCAGGCGGGGATGTCCACGCGCGCGGCCGGGTCGTGGGCCAGGACTGCCACCGTGGCTCCCACCTCGACGTCCCCGACGTGCTTGGCGAGCTCGATGACCGGCATCGGGCAGCGCAGGTCCCGGCAGTCCAGGACCAGGTCCGGACCGGTCTCGTCCGCGTCGGAGGTGCTCACAGGCCCACCCGCGCCCGCAGCTCGGTCACGACCGGGCCGAGGGCGTCGCAGAACGCCTCCACCTGCTCGCGGGTGGTGTCGCGGTGCAGGGAGAGCCGTACGTTGCCGTGGGTCAGGACGCCCATCGCCTCCAGCACGTGGCTGGGCCGCAGCGTGGAGGCGGTGCACGCCGAGCCGCTGGCCACGGAGAAGCCCCGCCGGTCCAGCTCCGTGACCAGCGCCTCGCCGTCCACGTACAGGCACGAGAACGTCACGAGGTGGGGGAGCCGCTCGGTGGGGTGACCCACCACCTCGACATCCCCGACCGCGGCCACCCGGTGGCGTACGAGGTCGATGAGTGCGTGCTGTTCGGTGCCGACCCGGTCGCGCTCAGCGACCACCGCCTGCAGCGCCGCGGCGGCGGCCAGGGCGGCGGGGACGTTCTCGAAGCCGGAGCTGCGCTCGTCGATCCTGTCGTCCTCGGGGAACGGGTTGCGCCACCGGGCGCCCTTGCGCACCACGAGGACGCCGACTCCGGCCGGACCGCCCCACTTGTGGGCCGAGCCAGCCACGACGTCCGCACGGCGGGGGAGGTCGAGGCGCCCCATCGACGCGCAGGCGTCGACGAATACCCCCACGCCGTCGGGGACGTCGAGGGCGTCGACGGGCTGGATCGTGCCGACCTCGTGGTTGGCGTGCTGGACGGCCACGGCGGCCACGCCCACTCGCGCGACCTCGGCGTTGAGCGCCTCGACGTCGACGCGGCCGGTCCCGTCCACCGGGACGGGACGGGCCTGGGCACCCCAGGTGACGGCGTGCAGCACGGAGGAGTGCTCCACCGCCGTGTGGACCACGTCCTGCGCGCCACGGGCCCCGCGGACCAGGCCGAGGAGGCCGCGGTGCACGGCGTCGGTGCCGGTGTGCGTGAACGTCACCTCGTCGGGCCGTACGTCGAGGCACTCCGCGACCACGGCGCGGGCGTTGTCGAGCAGCAGGCGTGCCTGACGGGCGCCGCCGTGCAGACGACGGGGGTCCGCCCAGCCCGCGTCGAGGGCCGCGCGGAACGTCTGCCGGGCCGCCGGGTGCAGGGGGAGCGACGAGGCGCCGTCGAGGTCGACTCGGGCAGGTGTCGTCACGCTCGTCGTGTCCTCCGGAACGCCATTTCCCACGCTGCGAACCTAGACCATCGAGCGACACCCGACCCTGCCCCTCACAACGGAAAGGAATGGCGATACGCTTCCCTCGTTGAAGTAGACCGAGAGAGAGGCTCGTTCGTGGGTCTGAAACTCCCCAAGCGTTTTGCCGCGCCCAAGAGGCTTGCGACTGTTGCGCTTCTGGGCGGGACCTTGCTGTTGCTGGGTGCATGCTCCGAGGCCGACAAGGACCAGATGCGTCGTCTGGCCATGCCTGAGCCGGTCACCACGCAGGGTCCGGCGACCTTTGAACTCTGGAAGTGGGCCTGGGTCGCCGCCATGGTGGTCGGCGTCATCACCTGGGGCCTCATCTTCTTCGCGGCCTGGCGTTACCGCCGGCGTGACGCGAACGAGGTCCCCGTCCAGACCCGTTACAACCTGCCGCTCGAGGTTTTCTACACGATCACCCCGATCCTCATGGTTGTCGTGTTCTTCTACTGGACCGTCGACGTCCAGAACAAGATGACCAAGGAGGTCGACGACCCCGACGTCGTGATGGAGGTCGTGGGCCAGCAGTGGTCCTGGACGTTCAACTACGGCCTCGGTGACGTCGACCAGACCAACCGTGATCCCGACCTGAAGAAGGGCGAGTTCGCCTACGACGAGTACGCGTTCTCGTCGGGCACCGCGTCGGTCATCCCGACGCTCGTGCTCCCGGTGGACCAGACGATCCAGTTCAACCTGCACTCGCCGGACGTCATCCACAGCTTCGGGATCCCCGAGTTCCTGATGAAGCTCGACGTGATCCCCGGCCAGGTGAACTCCTTCCAGGCCACGCCGACCGTCGAGGGCACGTTCCCCGGCAAGTGCTACGAGCTGTGCGGCACCTCCCACGCCCGCATGCTGTTCAACGTCGAGGTCGTCTCGCAGGCTGACTACCAGAAGTACATCGCCACCCTGGAGACCTCCTCGACCGGCCGCCCGCTCCTCGGTGGGGCTGCCTCCACCACGGTGCCGGGCCTTGAGACCGAGACCCAGGAAGGAGCTCACGAGTGAGCGCCGCGAGTGCTGCCGTCGAGGCAGGGGGCAAGACGCCCCTGGGTACGCAGGTCGTCCGCCTGCTGACCACCACCGATCACAAGCTGATCGGCAAGATGTACCTGGTGACGTCGTTCGTCTGGTTCCTGCTGGGCGGTGTGATGGCGCTGGTCATCCGTGCCGAGCTGGCTTACCCGGGCATGCAGGTCGTCACCGACCAGTTCTACAACCAGCTGTTCACCATGCACGGCACGATCATGCTGCTGCTGTTCGCGACGCCGCTGTTCTTCGGTTTCGCCAACGTGCTGATGCCGCTGCACATCGGTGCGCCGGACGTCGCGTTCCCCCGCCTCAACATGTTCAGCTACTGGCTGTACCTGTTCGGTGGTCTGATCGCTGCGTCGGGCTTCCTCACCCGTGACGGTGCCGCCGACTTCGGCTGGTTCGCGTACGCCCCGCTGTCGACCGCGGTCCGCAGCCCCGGCGTGGGTGGCGACCTGTGGATCATGGGTCTGTGGATGGCCGGTATCGGCACCATCCTCGGTGCGGTCAACTTCATCACCACGATCATCTGCATGCGTGCCCCGGGCATGACCATGTTCCGGATGTCGATCTTCACGTGGAACACCCTCATCACCTCGATGCTGGTGCTCATGGCCTTCCCGATCCTGGGTGGCGCGCTGCTCTCGCTGGAGGCCGACCGCCTCCTCGGGGCCCACGTGTTCGACCCGTCGCACGGCGGTCCGATCCTGTGGCAGCACCTCTTCTGGTTCTTCGGCCACCCGGAGGTCTACATCCTCGCGCTGCCGTTCTTCGGCATCGCCTCGGAGATCCTCCCGGTGTTCTCGCGCAAGCCGATCTTCGGCTACATCGGCCTCGTCGGCGCGACCCTGGTCATCGCGATCCTCTCGATCGCCGTCTGGGCGCACCACATGTTCGTCACCGGGTCGGTCAACCTGCCCTTCTTCTCGGGCATGACGTTCCTCATCGCCGTACCGACAGGCGTGAAGTTCTTCAACTGGATCGGGACGATGTGGGGTGGATCCATCTCCTTCGACACCCCGATGCTGTGGACGATCGGCTTCCTCACGACCTTCCTCTTCGGTGGTCTGACGGGCGTCATCCTGGCCAGCCCCCCGCTGGACTTCCACGTCTCCGACTCGTACTTCGTGGTGGCGCACTTCCATTACGTGGTCTTCGGCACCGTCGTCTTCGCGATGTTCGCGGGCTTCTACTTCTGGTGGCCCAAGATGACGGGGCGGATGCTCAACGAGGCGCTCGGCAAGGTCCACTTCTGGCTGCTGTTCATCGGCTTCCACCTGACCTTCCTGATCCAGCACTGGCTGGGTGTCGAGGGCATGCCGCGCCGCTACTCGGACTACCTGCCGGGTGAGGGCTTCACGACCCTGAACCAGATCTCCACGATCGGTTCGTTCCTGCTGGGTCTGTCGATGCTGCCGTTCTTCATCAACGTGTA
Organism: Nocardioides sp.; assembly: GCF_051876515.1. Taxonomy (GTDB): domain Bacteria; phylum Actinomycetota; class Actinomycetes; order Propionibacteriales; family Nocardioidaceae; genus Nocardioides. The sequence continues at coordinate 17,707 of NZ_JBJEHY010000134.1, forward strand.
CATCTCCCGCAAGTCGCCCCTGGTCGGGGTGGACGACCCGTGGGGCTGGGGCCGCTCGCTCGAGTGGGCCACCAGCTGCCCGCCGCCGCGGCACAACTTCGAGTCGCTGCCGCGCATCCGTTCGGAGTCGCCGGCCTTCGACCTGCACTACCCCGAGGTGTCGATGATCGACGCCGGGGCGGTGAACGCGGCCTCCGCCGCGGTCCTGGAGGACGCTGACGCCAAGGGAGGCAAGCGATGAAGAACGAAGCATGGATCTTCGGGATCACCGCGATCTTCTTCGTGCTGATCGCGCCCACCTACTGGCTCATCACGGGCGAGTGGGTCGGGACCACGGCCCTGGTCATGACCGCGCTGCTGGCGATCATGATCGGTCTGTACCTCGGCTTCCACGCGGCCAAGATGGACGCACGTCCTGAGGACCGTGAGGACGGCGAGATCGCCGAGGGTGCCGGCGAGCTGGGCTTCTTCCCGCCCTACTCGTGGTGGCCGCTGTGGTGCTCGATCACCTTCTCGATCGTCACCTACTCGGTGGCGTACGGGGCCTGGTGGCTCACGATCATCGGTGGTGTGTTCGGCATGATCACCATCATCGGGTGGGTCTTCGAGTACTACCGGGGCGAGCACGCCCACTGAGCTTCATCCTGTGAAAGGCCCCGCTGCTCCGGCAGCGGGGCCTTTCTCGTCGTTCTGCGCGGCGAGTCAGGCCCCGTACGGGCGCTCATGGCTGCCACCAGCCGGCGGACTGCGCTGGGGCCGCCCCCGTGGAGCACGAGCGGCCAGTCGCAGCGTTCCGTCGCACGGAGGCCGGCGTACTCACTAGCCTGCAGGGGTGCCAGGTGATCACGAGACCCGACATCCGCTGACGTACTGCCTCATGGGGCCACGGGTGGCCCGGGGGAGTCACGCATGGTGAACCAGGTGGGTCCTCGGGCGGTCTTCGGCGTCGTGGTCCCCAGCACCAACACCGTCGTCGAGCACGACTACTGGAGCGCCGGGGTGCCTGGGGTGGCGTACCGCGCCGGCTCGATGTACATCGAGCACCCGGGCCTGTGCAGCGACGAGGACTTCGAGGCGCTCCTCGTCCAGATCCGTGGGTCGATCGACCTGGCCGTCCGCGACGTCATGACGGCCCGGCCGGACCGGCTGGTCATGGGTATGTCGGCCGAGACGTTCTGGGGAGGGGTGGCGGGCAACGAGGCGTTCGAGGCGCGTCTGGAGGCCCTGTCCGGGTTGCCGGTGACCACGGGCGCCAGCGCTTGCCGGGCGGCGCTCCAGGCGTTGTCCGTACGCCGGATCGCGGTGTTCTCCCCGTACCAGCCCGTGGCGGACCGGGAGGTCGGCCGGTTCTTCACCGAGGCGGGCTTCGAGGTGGCAGCCATCACTGGTCTGCGCTGCCCGACTGCCACCGCGATCGCGGAGGTGGGGGAGGAGCGGTTGCGTTCTGTCGTCGACGACCTGGACGGCGCTGACGTCGAGGCTGTCGTCCAGGTCGGGACGAACCTGTCCTTCGTGGGTCTCGCGCGGGAGCTGGAGGGCGAGCTGGGCAAGCCCGTGGTGGCGATCACCGAGGCCCACGTTGTGGCACGCCCTGCGCGTCCATGGCATCGACGACCAGCTGTCCGGTGGGGGAGTACTCCTGCGCGAACACTGAGCCCGCTGTCCCAGCGCGACATGGCAAGAGGCCCCGGACCATCAGGTCCGGGGCCTCTTGTCAGGCGATCACGCTGGATCAGTGCTTGGAGTCGAGCTCCTTGTGCTCCTCGCCCGCGTGCAGCTCGTCGTGGTCACCGTGGTGGTGCGCCTCCTCGAGCTCAGCGGCCGTGGGCTTCTGCACGTTGTGCTGGAACTTCCACTTCGAGAGCTTCTCCCGCAGGCGGTTGGCCCGCGTGCTCGGAGCGGCCACGCCGTTGGCGTCCGTGTCGGACTCGACCGTGTAGATCTCGTCGCGGTCACGAGCGGTGAGCGCGTACTGCTTGTCGAGCGGCAGCGGCAGGTGACGCTCGGAGTAGGAGCCCTCGGCCGACCGCATGATGATGCCGGTCTCGTAGCCGTGGAGCAGCTTCTCGTTGTCGTGACGCTGCAGCGAGATGCACCAACGCCGCGTGATGATGAACGCGATGATCGGGCCCACGATCCAGAGCACCCGGAAGATGTAGGTGATCTGGTTGATGCTCAGGTGGAAGCGCACCGCGAGGATGTCGTTACCACCGGCGGCCCAGGTGACGCCGTAGAAGGTCATCAGGGCCACGAAGAAGGCCGTACGGGTCGGAGCGTTCCGCGGGCGCTGGAGCAGGTGGTGCTCGCGCTTGTCACCGGTGATCCACTGCTCGACGAACGGCATCGCGATCAGGATGAGCAGCGCCACGATCGGGGCCACCAGGATCGGGATCATGACGTTCCACGACCAGGTGTAGCCGAACCAGTAGCTCTCCCAGCCCGGGATGATGCGGAGCAGGCCGTCGGGCCAACCCATGTACCAGTCAGGCTGGGCGCCGGCGGTGACCTTGGTCGGGTCGTACGGGCCGTACTTCCACACCGGGTTGATGCTCAGCAGGCCACCCATGAGGGCGATCACGCCGAAGACGACGAAGAAGAAGCCGCCGGCCTTGGCCATGTAGACGGGGAGCATCGGGTAGCCGACCACGTTCTCCTGCGTACGGCCGGGGCCAGGCCACTGCGTGTGCTTGTGGTAGACGAGCAGCAGCATGTGCGCGGCCACCAGGGCCAGCAGCAGGCCGGGGATCAGCAGGACGTGGATGGTGTAGAGGCGGGGGATGATCGACTCGCCCGGGAACTCGCCACCGAACAGGAAGAACGACATGTAGGTGCCGATGACCGGCGAGGCCTTCATGAAGCCGTCCGCGGCACGGATACCGGTGCCGGAGAGCAGGTCGTCGGGGAGCGAGTAGCCCGTGAAGCCCTCGACCGTGCCGAGGAACAGCAGCAGGCAGCCGATCACCCAGTTGAGCTCACGCGGCTTGCGGTACGCGCCGGTGAAGGCGACGCGCATCATGTGCACCATCATCGAGGCGACAAAGATCATCGCAGCCCAGTGGTGCATCTGGCGCATCAGCAGACCGCCGCGCACGTCGAACGAGATGTTCAGCGTGGAGGCCATGGCCTCCGACATGCCGATGCCGCGCAGCTGGGCGTAGGAGCCCTCGTACGTGACGTGGCCCATCGAGGGGACGAACCAGAAGGTGAGGAACACACCCGTCAGGAGAAGGACCACGAAGCTCCACAGGGCGATCTCGCCCAGCATGAAGGACCAGTGGTCGGGGAACACCTTGCGGATGTTCTTCTTCACGACGCCGGCGAGGCCGAGGCGCTCGTCGGCCCAGTTGGCCAGGCTCCCCGCCTTGGAGGGCTTGGAGGCCGTCGCGGGCTTCGACCCGTTGGTCGAGGCCACCTTGCTCGTGTCGACGCTCACAGCTTCTCACGCTCCCAAAAACTCGCCCCGACGGGCTCGGTGAAGTCGCTCTGGGCGATCAGGAAGCCCTCCGAGTCCACGGCCAGCGGCAGCTGGGGGAGCGGACGGGCGGCGGGCCCGAAGACGACCTTGGCGGAGTCGGCCAGGTCGAAGGTCGACTGGTGGCACGGGCAGAGCACGTGGTGCGTGGTGCGCTCGTACAGGGAGATCGGGCAGCCGACGTGGGTGCAGATCTTCGAGTAGCAGAGGATGCCGTCGACGGTCCAGTTGTCACGGCCCTCGCCGTGGGTGATCTCCTTGGGCTCCATGCGGACCACGATGATGGCGGCCTTGGCCTTCTCGGCCTGGAACTCGGCGCCGGACCCGAGGTCGGGGTAGCCGTTCTCCTCGGTCGGGAAGATCGCCTCGGCGGTGCCGTTGATCAGGTCGCCGATCTCGATGTCGGAGGCCTTGATCGGGGTGCCGACGACGTCGCGGACCAGACGCATGCCCTTGGTCCACACCGTGTGCGCCAGGACGTCGCCCGGGAGCGGGCCCAGGTCACGGAAGAGGACGATGGCCGGGAGGCCCATGATGCCGACCGCGGCGAACATCGAGTTGCGGACCAGGGGACGACGGGAGATGCCCGACTCCTCCAGACCAGCCTGGAGCGCTGCGACGGCGCCCTCGCGGGACTCCTCGTCGGAGTTGGCCGGGTGGCGCATCTCGACGATCTCGACGTCACCCATGAGCTTGCGGGCCCAGTGGATGATGCCGATGCCGATCAGCAGGAGGCCGAGTCCCAGGGAGGTGCCCAGGGCCAGGGTGGAGGCACCCATGCCCATGAAGGTGTCCCACTCCTCGCCGATCTCGAACGTGAAGTACGAGACGAGGAAGAGGATCGCGCAGAGGATCGAGATCCCGAACATCGCCGCGACCTGACGCTCGGCGCGCTTCTCGGCCTTGTCGTCGACGTCGGTGGGACGCCACGTGTGCGCGGGAAGCCCCGGGTCGGGGATGGGTTCCGCCTCGACGGCGGGCACGTTGTCGTGCGAGTGGTTGTCGGTCACGCTTCCGCCTTGTTCTTCTTGCTACGGGTCGTGTGGGAGGCGATCCAGATCGCGATGCCGACGAGGCCGCCGACGCCGATGATCCAGCCGAACATGCCCTCGGCCACCGGGCCGAGACCACCGAGCGTGAAACCACCGATCTCGGGGGAGTCGTTCATGGACTGGATGTACGCGATCACGTCGCGCTTCTCCTCGGGCGACAGGTTGCCGTTGCTGAAGCTCGGCATGGTCTGCGGACCGGTCAGGAGCGCCTCGTAGATGTGGCGAGGCTCGACGTTGCGGATGTTGGGCGCGAAGCCGCCTCGGGGCATGGCGCCGCTCTTGCCGTTGTAGTTGTGGCAGGCGGTGCAGTTGGTGAGGAAGATCTGGCCACCGTTGGCGATCGCCTTCTCGCGCTCCTCCTCCGACAGACCGTCGATGGAGTAGTCCTCGGGGTTCGGGATCGCGGGGCCGGGTCCGAGCGAGGCGACGTAGGCCGCCAGCTGCGCGATCTCCTCGTCGCTGTAGACGACCTTCTTGCGCGGCGCCTGGGCGCCGGGGTGGGACATCGGCATGCGGCCCGTGCCGACCTGGAAGTCGACGGCAGCGGCGCCCACGCCCACGAGCGAGGGGCCGACCTGGTAGCCGTCGCGGTCGGTCGAGATGCCCTCGCCGTTCTGGCCGTGGCAGAAGGCGCAGCCGACGAGGAAGAGCTCGCGGCCCGCCTCGACGTCAGCGGTGCTGCTGGCCTGCTGGTCGGCCTGGGCGGGAGCGAGAGCCGTGTACACGCCGCCGGTCAGCAGGAGACCGAGGAGGAGTACGGCTACGCCGGCCAGGGGTCCCCGGCGGTGCCGGGAGAGGCGGCCTGCGGAGCGGTTCAGGAAACGCACATTGATTCCTAGCTAGTTCCGGACGGGTGAGGTCACTTGATGATGTAGATCGCGGCGAACAGCCCGATCCAAACGACGTCGACGAAGTGCCAGTAGTAGGACGTGACGATGGCGTGCACGGCCTGCTCGTGGGTGAAGCGCTTGGCCACGTACGTGCGCCCGAGGACGAACAGGAAGGCGATGAGACCGCCGGTCACGTGGATGCCGTGGAAGCCGGTGGTGAGGTAGAACATCGAGCCGTACGCGGAGCTGGAGATCGTCAGGCCCTCGTGCATCACGAGCTCGGCGTACTCGAACGCCTGGCCGCCGATGAAGATGGCGCCCATCACGTACGTGAGGATGAACCACTCACGCAGGCCCCAACCCTTGAGGTTGAAGATCGAGCCCGTACGTCCGACGCGGCCGTGCTCGGCCGCGAAGACGCCCATCTGGCAGGTCACCGAGGACAGCACCAGGATCACGGTGTTGGCCGTCGAGAAGGGGATGGACAGCTTGTCCGTCTCCTGTGCCCAGAGTTCCGGGCTGACAGACCGGATCGTGAAGTAGGCCGCGAACAGGGCCGCGAAGAACATCAACTCGCTCGCGAGCCAGATGATGGTTCCAACGCTGACCATGTTGGGCCGGTCATGGTGCCCGTTGAGTCGGGATGCCGGAATCGCCGTTGCAGTTGCAGTCGCCACGAAGAGCATTATGGCCCGTCTTGTTCCCGAGGGCACCCCGACCCCCTGGGTTTGGGTGTCGTGGTGTCGCGCACGTCGGGGCGCGGGGCCCTCCCGGGGGCTCCCCGCGCGCTGGTCGGCAGGCTTGTTGCACCAGTCTCCACCCGTGCGCCAAGCGTGCACGGGCGGGGGTGCAGCTGCCGTGCCCGGTGGTCGAGCCCCGGGCGTGCCGGTGTGGACCGGAGGTGCTGCCGCCGTCGTCGGAGGGTGCTGCGACGTCCGGTGGGTGGGACCACCGTGGGGCCGCGGCGCTCGGTGCAACCTCCCACTTGCCGGGGGCGCCCCACGGGTGCGGTCGGCGCGGAGTAGCATCGCGCGTGTGAGCCAGTCTTCGAACTCCGCCAAGAAGTCGGTCAAGGTGCTCGTCTACAGCGACGACGTCAACACCCGTCAGCAGGTCGTTCTCGCTCTGGGCCGTCGGCCCCACCCCGACCTGGGAGAGTTCGAGTACGTCGAGGTCGCCACCCTGCCGGTGGTCCTGCAGAACATGGACGCCGGAGGCATCGACCTCGCGATCCTCGACGGCGAGGCCGTTCCCGCCGGCGGGATGGGGATCGCCAAGCAGCTCAAGGACGAGATCTTTGAGTGCCCGCCGATCCTGGTGCTGACCGGTCGCCCGCAGGACGCCTGGCTCGCCACGTGGTCGCGCGCCGAGGCGGCCGTGCCGCACCCGATCGACCCGATCCAGCTGGCCGAGGCTGTGATCGGCCTGGTGCGAGAGAACGTCCCCGCCACCACGGCCTGAGCCGTACGCCGCTCCGTCCAGCCCCTGACCGTCGGTCCGGGCGGTACTGCGCGACGCCGGACGGATGGTCCCGTGGACGCTGTCGGGGCTCCCGGCGCTGCGTCTGGAAGGATTCTCCGCATGACGCACACCTGGCCTGAGGTCCTGTCTGCACTGGTCCAGCGTGAGGACCTGACGACCGACCAGGCGCGCTGGGCCATGGACGAGGTGTTCTCCGGCGAGGCCACCCCGGCGCAGGTCGCCGGGTTCGTCGTGGCCCTGCGTGCCAAGGGGGAGACCGTGGCCGAGGTGTCGGGCATCGCCGACGCCATGCTGTCGGCGGGTCGCGGGATCTCGGTCGAGGGACGTCTCCTCGACGTCGTGGGGACCGGTGGTGACCGGTCCATGTCCGTCAACATCTCGACGATGTCGGCGATCGTCGCGGCCGGTGCCGGGGCGAAGGTCGTCAAGCACGGCAACAGGTCGGCGTCCTCGAAGTCGGGTTCCGCCGACGTGCTGGAGGCCCTCGGGGTCTCCCTCGACCTGACTCCCGAGAGGGTGGCGCAGGTGGCTGAGGAGGCAGGGATCACGTTCTGCTTCGCGGCGACCTTCCACCCCGCCATGCGGCACGCGGCCGTGCCCCGTCGAGAGCTGGGCATCGCGACGACCTTCAACATCCTCGGCCCGCTGACCAACCCGGCGCGTCCCCAGGCCCAGGCCATCGGGTGCGCCGACCCGTCGATGGCCCCGGTGATGGCTGGCGTCTACGCGGTGCGCGGCGTCGACGCCTGGGTCGTCCGTGGCGACGACGGCCTGGACGAGCTGACCACGACCACCACCTCGCGCGTGTGGCGCGTCCACGGGGGCCAGGTCGTCGAGAGCGTCGTGGACCCGGCGGCGCTCGGACTCGCACCGGCCACTGCCGCCGACCTGCGTGGCGGCGACGCCAGCCACAACGCGGAGGTCGTACGTCGGCTCCTCGCCGGGGAGACCGGCCCGGTGCGCGACGCGGTCCTCCTCAACGCCGGCGCGGCGCTCGCGGTGCACCGTACGCCCGAGCTGTCCGTGGACGAGGCGCTGCCCGCGGCGATCGAGGCGGCACGTGAGGCCATCGACAGCGGTCAGGCGCAGGCGACGCTCGAGCGGTGGATCGGGGCCACGCGGGGCTGAGTCGCGGGTGGGCGACTCGCGGGCTAGGAAGCCAGGTCCAGGGCCCAGGCCTCGCCGTCGCGCGTGAAACCGATCTTCGGGTAGTACGCGTCGCGCATCCCGGCGGGCGTGACGACCCTGCGGAAGCCGCGCTCGCTGAGCATCTCGCTGCGCCGCCACACGAACTCACCGGGGGAGAAGTCCCGGAAGCGGGGGGTGACGTAGTCGAGGAGGACGTGCGCGACGTCGCCCTCGGCCCGCAGCAGGACGACACCGATCGTCTCGTCGCCCTTGAGGACCAGGTAGGCCGACTGGTTCTCGGCGAAGGGGTCGTGGACGAACGACGGGTTGAAGGTGCGGATGTCGGCCTCGTGCACGCGCACGACGTGGCGCAGGTACTCGTCGTCGGGACGGACCCCCAGGACCTCGAACGCGTTCGCGTCGTGCCTGTCCCTGACCAGCGACACGATGAACCACAGGTTGATCACCGTGAGCACCACGTTGACCCCGACCATCGGCCACACGCCGACGAGGGAGTTGTACGCCACCAGGAGGACGCACCCCACCAGGTTGATCACCCGGAATCGCAGCACCCGCGTCTGCATGAGGGAGTAGATGAGGACGGCGCTGCCGCCCCACCCGAGGACGTCGAGCCAGTTGTCGGTGAGCCACTCCACGCGGCGAGCCTACTGGTTCACGAGGGTGGGGGAGCCGGAACGGCACTCGGCCCGCCCGGGGGTGCCGGACGGGCCGAGTGGACCAGGAAGTGCTCAGACGACCTTGAGCCTGACCACCTTGCTCTTGGAACCTGCGACGTTGGTGTTGCCGAGGTACTGGACCTTGAGCTTGTGGATGCCCTTCTTGAGCTTGGGCAGCTTGACGGTCATCGTGCCGCGCGAGGTGGCCTTGAGCGTGACCGTCTTGATGACCTTGGTGCCGTCGAAGATCTTGACCGTGCCGGTGGGCGCGGAGACACCCGTCGCGCTCACCTTGAAGGTGATCTTGCCCGCCTTGGGCTTCACCGTCTTGAGAGGCAGGGTCGCCGTGGTCGTGGACTTGACCTTCGGGACCGCCACCGCCGCAGACGTGGCCACGCCGTCGGAGTACCCGGTCAGCTTGGCCGTGACCTCGACACTCACCTGGGTCCCGGCATCGGCCGCGGTCAGGCGGTAGGTCGAGCGGGTCTGGTTGTCCACGGTCACCCCGTTGCGCATCCACCGGTAGGTGAAGGAACGCGGGGTGGGCGTCCACTCCCCGGTGTCGACGGTGAGCAGCTGGTTCACGGCGAGCGTCCCGGTGATGCTCGGGGCCACGGTGTTCTGCGGCGCGTTGCCCGCCGCGATCGTGACGGACTCGCTCACGGCAGTGGCCGTCTGGAACCCGGTCAGGGTGCCGGTGGCGCGGACCGAGATCGCCTTGCCGATGTCGGCCGCCGTGGGCGTGTAGGACGGTCCGGACGCACCAGAGATGCTCGTGGTGCCGCGCAGCCACTGGTAGGTGGTGCTCACGCCCGGCTGGCTCCACACCGGTGCCACCGCCTGGAGGGTGGCACCGACGTACAGGCCGTCAGGAGCCTCCACCACGGGTGCTGCGTCGGCCACCAGGTGCTCGACGAGGACGGGCGACGTCTCGAACGTGAACGGGAGCTCGCCGGTGGAGCTGGCCGTGACCCGCACGCTCACCTGGGCGAACGCGTCCGCAGCGACCAAGCGGTATGAGGAGCCGGTGGCTCCCGTGATGACGGCTCCGTCCCGCAGCCACTGGCGAGTCAGGGTCACGCTGGTACGGCTCCACTGACCCGAGCTGACGGAGAGGTACTGGCCCACGACGGGGGTGCCCGAGATCACCGGGTCGACCGTCGGGAAGAGGCCGGAACCGGCGCTGGGCGTGAGGGCCGGGCTCAGCGTCGTGCCATCGGTGTAGCCGGCCCGCTTGCCGGTCACCCGGACGGTGATGGGCTTGCCGTAGTCGAGCTGCGTCAGGGTGTAGGTGCTGCTGGTCGCCCCGCTGATGACCGAGCCCGCGCGCAGCCACTGGTAGGTGTTCGCGACGTAGGGCTGGTTCCAGGTCGGGTCCTTCACCTCGATCGTGTTGCCCACGGCGGAACCCTCGGGAGAGCGGATCTCCGGGGCCTCGACCGCGGTGAGCGCGGCGTCGACGGTGTAGGTGTCCGACACCTCAGTGAGCGTTCCACCGGCGCTGTCCAGTGCGGTGATGCGCCAGTTGTACGTCCCGGAGGCGGGCGCTGACGGCACGGCGTAGCTCGTGGCCACCGTCGTGGCGGTCAGCGTCGCGCCCGATCCCGTCACGGGGGTGACCGTGACCCGGAACGACGTGGCCTGCGGAACCTCGGCGGCGTCCCAGGTCAGGACCGGACCCGTCGAGGTCGTGACCGCGCTGCCGGTCGGAGCAATCGCGACCAGCTTGCCGACGGAGACCTTGAAGCGCGCCTCGGGCGCGCTCGACGACGACCAGGGACCGACCTCGCCGCTCGCGTTGCGGGCGCGTACGCGCCAGGTGTAGGTCTTCTCGTTGGCCGAGGGGGCCAGCGGGTTGGTGTGCACGTACGCGGTCGTCTTGATGCCCGACTTGGCGAACACCCGGTTCGACAGGGAGTAGGCGCCGGAGTCGTCGTAGTAGACCTCGAGGTCGTACGAGCCGTTGAACGGCACGGCGTCCCACGAGAAGACCGGAGCGGTCGACGCGGTCACCGGAGAGGCGGCGTTGGGAGCACCAAGGGAGTTCTGCTCCACCGGCGCGCTCGTCGCGGAGAACGACTGGGTCGCACTCCAGGGCAGGCCGTGGTTCTGGTAGTCGACCGCCTGCACGCGCCAGTAGAGGGTCCGGTCCTGCGGGTACATGCGGCTGAGCGAGGTGAACGTCGCCTGATCCACGAGCACGTTGGTGAGCGGGCCGGAGAAGGTGTCGTTGTCCGCGACCTGCACGCGGTACTGCTTGGCCGACTGGGTCGGGTTCTCGCCCGTCTGGGCCCAGGTGTTGGCCGGCGACTTGTTGGTGGCCAGGTAGTCGTCCCAGGAGAACGTCACCTCGCCGTCGCCCGCGGCCGTGGTGACCGGGTTGGAGATGGCGGGGGACCGCTTCACGAAGCTGTGCTGGGACGCGTTGGCCACCGACACCGGCGACGGACCACAAGTGGTCTCGTCCTTGCAGGCACGGATGTACCAGTGGAGCGCCTCACCGGCGTCAGTGTCCGGGTAGGTCGCCTTCGCGTGGCTCAGGGTGGGGTAGAAGATCGAGCTCGTGGTCGCCGGGATCGTGGTCGCGGACTCGAAGAGGTTGGTGAACGACGCGTCGGCCGACACGTAGACCATGTAGAAGGCCGCGCGCGGGTCCGGGTCCCACGAGATCACCGGGCTGGAGGACGGCTCGCAACGTCCCGTGGATCCGGTGCACGGGTTGCCGGGGCCGTCGAGGTCTCCCGCGTCCGTGGCCATGCCGTCGAGGGCCACGCTGTGCCCCACCACGGTCGCGATGGGCTGGATCGTGAACTGGGAGAGCGGGCCAGCCGTGAGGGGGGTGCCGTCGGCGTTGTACGGCGTGACCCGCCACACGTAGTCGCCGGGCGTCAGCAGCAGGCTGGAGGTGTCGGTCATCGTGGGGTACGGGACCGGTCGACCGATCAGGGAGTCCGTCATCGAGGCGAACCAGATCATGGCTGCGCCAGGTTCGGGCTTCTTGCCGACGTCGACGACGTAGTAGCTGGCAGTCGGGTGCGGCTGCCAGCGGAAGGCCGGCGCCTCCTGGAGGCCCGGGGTGTCGGCCAGCGGGAAGACCGGGTCGAGGGCCTGCCCCTCGGTGAGGGTGGGTGCACCGCTGATCGTGAAGGTCTTGGTGAAGATCGGTGACGTCTGGTTGTCCTGGGTGATGGCACGCAGCGACCAGGAGAACGGACCGTCGGCGGGGGACAGCGGGGTGCTCCCACCCGGGGTGTAGGTGGTGGACTGGGTTGAGGCCGAGTCGACGAGGTCTCCGGTCCGGTTCCGGATCTGGATCCGGTACTCCGTGGCGCCCTGGACGGGGGACCAGCTCAGGGTCGGCACCCCGTCGGTGATGGGCTCGTCCGCGTTCGGGGACATGTCGGTGACCGCGTTGGGGTCGAACCTGAAGGCGTGGGTCTCGGAGAAGATGCCCTCGATGCCGCTGGCGTCCGCGGGCCGGTCGATGGCGCGGACGCGCCAGTACATCGTCTGGCCCGACGCGACCCGGCACTTCTCGTGGATGCGGTTGAGGTTGTGCTGACCAGTCTGGCTGTTGACCGCGAACATGCCCGGCGTGTACGTGGTGCCGGCGACCCGGCAGGCGTTGAACGTGCCGGGGGAGAAGTTGGCGTCGTTGCCTAGCTGGACCTCGTACTCCGAGGCGTGCGGGACGGGCTTCCACTGGAAGAAGACCGGTCCAGGGACGTCCTCCACGCCCGCCGCGATCGGGTAGACGGGCTCGGGGCGCTGGGGCCAGGTGCGGTTGAAGCTCGAGCGCGCGGCGGACCAGCTCATGGGCTGGTCATCCATGTCGCGACCCCTGACGCGCCAGTGGTACTGGGCGTTGGGGATGGTGATCCCGGGGCTGTAGCGCGAGCTGAGGATCCTCACCTCGTCCTTGACGATCGATCCCGCGGTGAAGTCGGAGTTCACCGAGATCTGCACGTCGTAGGACCGGGCACCCGCGAGGGGTTCCCAGTCCAGGACGACGTCCTGAAGCTCGTACGACGCGTTGTCCGGCGGGAAGGTCAGCGTGGGTAGGGGAAGCTCGGTGACCGTGAACGACCCGGTTCCACTCCACTGGGACTCCACGCCTCCAGCCTTCACCGAGCGGACGCGCCACCACCACTCGCCGTAGGCGGGCGGGCTGGTGAGGGCGTACGACGTGGTTGCCGTGGTGAAGGCGGTGGCGTCCACGAAGCTGGAGCTGCGCGAGAGCTCGACGCGGTACTGCGCGGTGCCGGGGACCGGCTCCCAGGACAGGTGCGGCGCCCGCGGAACCTGGAACGTGACGCCGGGGCCGGGGTTGCTCAGGACCGGCCCGGCCACGGCCGCCCCGGTGTCGATCGAGCTGTACGACCAGTCGGACCACGTCGACCCGACGCCCGCGCGCACGCGCCAGTGCACCTGGCCGAGCGGCAGCTGCACCGTGGGTACGTAGGTGTTGTTCTTGGTCGTCACGCCGGGGGTCGAGGTGGTGTTCAACACGATCGGCGACGAGAAGTCGGACGTGTCGTCCATCTGGACCTGGTAGTCCGACGCTCCCATCACGTGGTCCCAGGAGAGGGACGGCGCTCGTTGGCCCGGGTTCGAGGACAGCCCGGACGGCGCTCCGGGCGCGGCCTGAGCCGGCACGACCGCTCCCAAGGTGGACGCCACCACGGCAAGCGTGGCAACGGTGGAGGCGCCCCAGCGCCAGTGCATGCGTGACATCCCGAAACTCCTCTGTCCACACGGGTGACCCGGCCACGCTAGGGAGGGGCTCGGGCGGGCGCCGCGAAATGGGGGGAGATGGCCCGAATGGACTAGTTCGGGACGCCGATCGGACGAGGTGGTGCTTCGGTACGGTGTCCCCATGATCACCGCCGTTGTCTTCGTCAAGGCCGATGTCGCCCGCATTCCCGAGGTGGCCGAGACCATCGCCGCCCTCGACGGGGTCAGCGAGGTCTACTCGGTGACGGGCAAGATCGACCTCATCGCGCTCGTACGGGTGCGTCACCACGAGGACGTCGCCTCGGTCGTCGCCGACCGCCTCAACAAGGTGGAGGGCGTGCTCGAGACCGAGACCCACATCGCGTTCCGGACGTACTCGCAGCACGACCTCGAGTCGGCGTTCTCCCTCGGACTCGACTGACAGCTGCCTGGACAGCCGGTCAGGGAAACCTCACGCCGGCTGCCCGACCCGCACCTGGCGGTGCACCGGGGTCGCGATCCCACGCTCGTCGAAGGGCACCGTGCTGTCCGTGGCGGCGCGCTGCTCGACCAGTGCCAGGTGGGCGCCCGCGCCGCCGACCGGGCAGGTCCACTCGCCGTCCATCTCGACCAGACGTACCCCCGGTGACTCCAGCCAGCGCAGGATCCTCTCGCTCTCCTCGGCGCTGGCAGCGGGGGCGGGGCCAGGACCGGAGGCGACCGTCTCGGCAGACGCCCGCAGGGAGCGGACGAAGTCGTGGGCGTTGGCTCCCGGAGGGATCGTGCCGGCGGCAGCGAGCCTTCCGTACCGGACCACGTGGACGTTCCAACGGACCACGGTGCCACCCGCCCCGGTCACCTCCTCGCGACGAGCGGCCACGATCTCCGGGCACCGGCTCAACGAGCCGAGCCGCTGGAACCGGCTCGCGCTCCGGACGTAGGTCGACATCCGGTCGCGGTGGAGGGCGGCCTCCTCGAACCGCTCGAGCTCTGCCAGCGACTCCATCCGGCGGGTGGCGGCCGCTATGACGTCGTCGGGCGCTGCATGGATGGCGCTGCGGACCTGTGTGACCAGCGCGTCGTAAGTGGCCGGGTCGACAGATCCGTCGCAGGGCGAGAGGCACCGACCCATCTGGCCCAGGGCGCAGGGTGTGAGCGTCGGGTTCTTGGCCATGCGCCCGCCGCACTGGCGCAGGGGGAAGGACTCGTGCAGCGCGGCGACACAGGTCTCCGCGGTGCGTCGTGACGAGAAGGGGCCGAGGTAGTCGGCGCCGTCGCCGGCCACCGTGCGCACGATCGACAGCCTGGGCCACGCCTCGCGGGTGACCTTGACGTAGTGGGTCTTCTCCGGGAACCGGGAGCGACGGTTGTAACGGGGCTTGTGGGCAGCGATGAGGCGCAGCTCGCGCACCTGCGCCTCCAGGGGGGTCGCACAGATGACGCTGCTGACCCGATCCGCCAGAGCGACCATCTCGCCGATGCGGGTGCGTGTCTCCGAGGACGTGAAGTACGAGCGGACCCTGGTGCGCAGGTCCTTGGACGTGCCGACGTACAGGACGGTGTCTCGGTCGTCGTGGAACAGGTAGACGCCCGGGGCGTGCGGCACGGCGTCGGCGAGGTGCCGCTTCTTGCGCTGGTTGTCCGAGACCTGCTTGGAGAAGGACTGCAGCTCCTCGAGCGTGTGGACGCCGAGGTTGCCGATCCTCGCCATCAGGCCGTGCAGGACGTCCACGGTCGCGCGCGCGTCCGTCAGGGCCCGGTGGTCCGGCTCGGTGGGGGAGCGGAACAGGCGGGCGAGGGAGGAGAGCTTGCAGTTGGGCGTCTCGTCGCGGGTCACCACACGCCGCGCGAGCCTGACCGTGTCCACGACCTCGAACGCTGGCCAGTCCCGGCCCTGGTCGGCGGAGAAGTGCTTCAGGAACCCGACGTCGAACGGCGCGTTGTGCGCCACCAGGACGCTGCCGGCCGCGAACTCGAGGAATGCGGGCAGCGCGGACTCGATCGGCGGGGCATCAGCCACCATCGCGTCCGAGATGCCGGTCAGCACCGCGATGAAGGGCGGGATCGAGGACCGGGGGTTGACCAAGGTCTGGAACTCGCCGAGGACCTCGCCACCGCGTACCTTCACGGCACCGATCTCGGTGATCATCGAGCCCTGGGCCGCCGACCCTCCGGTCGTCTCCAGGTCGACGACGCAGAACGTCACGTCGCGCAGGGGACGTCCCATGGACTCCAGCGTGCGCTGCTCCTCCCACCTGGCCGCACTGCCTGACCAGCCGGGGCCGGGAGACGAGGGGCGGGGGAGCGGTGCGTGAGAGGTCGGGTGGGGCATGGGTTCGACGCTATGTGTCACGTCCGACATTCCTGGCGACTCCGGCCGCGAGTCGCGGGCACTAGGCTGTCCCGAGGGAGGAGGGACACCCCTCCCGACCCCCGCACCGAGGAGGAAACCGCACGTGAGCCAGCCGATCGACGCCGCCCTGACCCTGCCCGACGAGCAGAGCAGGTGGCGCTGCGCAGGCTGCGGGAACCTCACACGCTTCGACGTGACCCGGACGCGCCGCACGACCGAGTTCTGGCACTTCGACCTCGCCGGCGAGCACCGGGTCGAGGAGGAGACGGTCCTGTCCGAGACGGTCGAGACCGTGCAGTGCCGTTGGTGCGGCCGCGACGACGCGATCGAGACGATCGACCGCAACGACGTCGTCGAGCCCGGTCCGGGCGCACCCACGGCTGGGGCCTGAGGCTGGTCGGCGTGGACCGCGGAGCCCGTCGTGGCAGACCCCACCTCGGCTGAGCCGAACCTTCCGGCACGCGTCCAGGCGCGCGTCGTCGCGCTGACGGCGGAGGTGCTTCCGCAGGTCGTCCCGCTCCCGGGGGCGCTGCGACGGGTCGCGGCCTTCGCCCCGGCCCGCCGGGCTCGGTCCGGAGGCGCCGCGTTGTGGTCCGCGCTCCAGGAGGCTGAGTTCCGTGAGCGCGTCGGTGTCCAGGTGGCGGCGATGCCAGTCCCGACCGACCCCGGGGACGCGGCGGCGGTCGCCTGGCTCACCCGGGGAGAGGGCTGGCGCGAGCAGTTCGACGCGTCGCTCGATCTGGAGGCCGCCCAACGCGACGAGACGCCGGCGCTGGCGGCGGAGCTCGAACGGGTGCGTGCCCAGACGGTGGCACTGCAGGCCGAGCTCCGCGACGAACGGTCCGCGCGGCGTGAGCACGAGCGGGAGCTGCGTGCGGAGATCGCGGAGCTGCGTCGCAAGGTGGGGCAGGCCCGTGCCGGCGAGCGGGAGGC
>NZ_JBJEHY010000135.1:0-34242 GCF_051876515.1 Nocardioides sp.
GGCCAGGACCGCGCGGGCCACCGGCGTCTCCTCGACCACGGCGGTCACCGAGTGCGACGAGGCCACGAACGTCGGCACCACGCCGGTCCCGAGACGACGTCCCACCTGCGGGTCCTGCCAGCTGTGCTTGCGCGAGGTCATCACGTCGGAGACGAGCTCGGCCATGGCCGTGCCACGGGCGTGCTCGGTCGCGGTGAAGGGGGCACGACGGTGGATCTGCACCAGGACGTCAGCGACCACGAGCTCCATCTGGTCGTACCGCCCCTGGACGGTGTCCTGGGGCTCCGCCTCGGCGTCGAAGAGCTGCGCGACCACCTCGGGGAACCGTGCCGGCTGCGCCACGATCGAGCGCGCCGCCTGCACGAACCTCGTGGGCTGGTCGACCAGTGCGCCCTCACTGCACGGGTTGCCCCCGATGAAGCTGGCACCCGAGCGCTCCAGCAGCGGAGCGATCTCCAGGGTGCTCCAGCCGCGTGGCACCGCGATCACCAGCTCGTCGGTGACGGCGTCCACCCCGGGGAACACCTGGAACCCGAGGATGTTGACCCCGGCCTCCCCGCACTCCTGCGCGAGCCGCGCCAGGGCACCGGGGCGGTCGGGCATCGTGATCCTGAC
Organism: Nocardioides sp.; assembly: GCF_051876515.1. Lineage (GTDB taxonomy): Bacteria > Actinomycetota > Actinomycetes > Propionibacteriales > Nocardioidaceae > Nocardioides. Next base: position 616 of record NZ_JBJEHY010000135.1, read on the forward strand.
CTTCCACAACATCTCAGGTTCCTCCGTCCTGCGGTGGCTGCCTTTCCGCCACGACCTAGACTCAGCCTGCGCCGCCGGTGTTGCCGAACCGCGGCGGTTCCGTTTCAGCGACGTGAACACCGTGAGGGGGCGGTTCTCGATGGCGGGCAACCGCTTGCTGTGGGTTGTTGCTGCCCTGGCCGTGGTGGGCCGTTTCCCCGCCCTGCTGTGGCCCCTGCGACCGGACGAGGCAGGGTTCCTCCTGGTGGCCCGGGCCTGGGCGCCGACCGCGGACTCCGTCTTCGGGCCGTACTTCGTGGACCGGCCACCGACGATGATCGCCGTCGTCTGGCTGGCCGACCTGGTCGGCGGTGCGTACTTCCTGCGCGTGGTCGGCGCCCTGGCGTGCGCCCTGTCGGTGCTCCTGGTCGGCTGGATCGCGGCCGAGGTCGTACGCCACCTGCCGGACCCACCTGAACGGCCGTCGCGCTGGGTCGTCCTCGGCCCCGCCCTGTTCACGGCGTTCGTGATGGCTTCGCCGCAGATCGACAGCATCGCCACCAAGGGTGAGCTCCTCGGGGTGCCGGTCCTCCTGGCCACCTGCCTGCTGGCGCTGCGCGCCCTGCGCACGGAGTCGGCGTGGCTGGCCTGCGGCGCCGGCCTGTGCGCGGTCTTCGCCGTCGGGCTCAAGCAGAGCCTGGTCGGCGGCCTGGTCTTCGGCACCGTGCTGCTGGTGGGCGCCAAGGTCGCCGGGCGCCTGTCCTGGCCGTCGCTGGGACGGCTCACCCTCGCCGCGGCAGCGGGCGGCCTCGTGCCCGTCGTGGGGACGGTCGTGTGGGCACTGGCGGCCGGGGTCTCGCTGAACGAGCTCTGGTACGTGGTGGTCGGGTTCCGCTCCGACGCCTCGGCCGTGATCATGGCGTCCGACTCGAGCGTCGCGGAGTCGCGTGCCGACGCACTGCTGCTGTCGTTCTTCGCCACCGGCATGGGGCTGGCCGCGCTGTGGTTCGTGGTCCGCCTGCCCGCGACCCTCCGGGTGCTGGGCGTCGTGACCGTCGCGGCGGGCGCCATGCTCGCCGGGGACCTGGCCGGCATCGTCATCAGCGGCAGCTACTGGCGCCCGTACCTCTTCGTCCCCGTCCCGCCGCTCGCGGTCGCCCTCGTCACCGCGTTCGTCGCCACCCACGCCCTCCCCCCTCGCGCCGGCGCCGGTCGCGGGTGGGTCGCGTGGGGCGAGCGAACGGTGGTGGCGCTGACCTGCCTGAGCACCGTGCTGTCCACGGCAGGCTGGCTGGAGATCTGGTCGCAGGGCAGCCCGCCGCGCGAGTACACCCTGGGGCGCGCGATCGGCGCCGTCTCCCAGCCGGGCGACACCCTGACCGTCTACGGAGGCCGGCCCGACGTGCAGTGGGCCAGCGGCCTCGACTCGCCGTACACGCACCTGTGGTCGCTGCCGATGCGCACCCTGGACCCCGACCGTTCCGAGCTGCGTGGCCTGATGGAGGGCGACGACGCCCCGACCTGGTTCGTCGGTGCCGTGCCCCTGACGTCGTGGAGCGACGACGGCGTCGAGGATCTGCAGGAGACCCTCGAGGAGAGGTACGCCTACGTCGGCACCTTCTGCGGCGAGTTCACCGTGTACCGCCTCCGTACGGCCCCCGCCACCGACGCCCTGGACCCGGACTGCTCGTCCAGCTGGCGACGCACTGTCCTGGACGCCGCGCCCGCCGGGTAGCCTCACCGCGCCGGACGACGGCAGCCAAGCACCCCGGCCCTGGCGGGACCCGTCGGGTGAGCCCACCTGGAGGAGACGACGTTGGCCCCACACGCACGGCACCGCCGCACCACCGCGGCGGCCGGGGTGGCGACGCTCGTGGCGGGTCTTCTCGTGGTCGGTGCGCAGGCGTCCCGCGCTGCCGACGTCGCCGCTCCGGCGCTCCGGCAGGCGCCGTACGGTGTGACCGAGCTGCTGCTCCCGGTACCGGCCACCACGAGCACCGCCCCGGGCTGGGACGTCCGGGCGCCTCGACTCCTGTCGCTGGCCGCCGGCGACCCGGCGCGGGTGGCCGCAGCCCTCGAGCGGACCCTCGGCCCACCGCGTGCGAGCACCCCGAACCTGACCCGCCGGCGCGCCGCCGAGCGGGCGCGGCGCACGAAGCCCGTCGAACGCACCCGAGCGCCCAGGGAGACGGATCGCCCCCGGACGGGACGGCGCGTTGGCCCCAGGGTCGCCTACCTGACCTTCGACGACGGGCCCAGCGCGTACACGCCGCAGGTCCTGCGGATCCTGACCCGGCACGGGGCCACCGCCACCTTCTTCGTCCTCGGCGCGAACGCCCAGGAACGTCCGGCCGCGTTGCGGGCCATCCGCCGTCAGGGCAGCGCGGTGGGCAACCACACGTGGGGGCACCCGCTGCTGACCCGACTGCCCGACCGGGCCGTACGCCGCCAGCTGCACATCGACGTGCCGACCTCGTGCTTCCGACCTCCGTACGGCGGCACGAACCGCCGCGTGGTCCGGCTGGCGCGCAAGCAGGGGTTGCGGCAGGTGCTGTGGACGGCCGACAGCCGCGACTGGGAGAAGCCGGGCCGGCGTGCGATCCGCCGCAAGGCCCTGCGCGACCTGCACCCGGGATCGATCATCCTCATGCACGACGGCGGCGGCGACCGGTCCCAGACCGTCGCGGCGCTCCCGGGTCTGCTGAAGACGCTTGCCGAGCGCGGGTACGCCGTACGCGCCCTCCCCGGCTGCTGAGGCCCCGGCGCCCTCCCCGAGCGTCCCCTGCAAGCCCCCCCCTGAGCGCCCCCGCTCGGGCAACGGGGCGACGGCCCAGTTGGGGTCGGCGGGAGAGGTTCCCGAGGCCCGAGAACCTCTCCCACTGACCCCAACGTGTGGGCAGGCTCTCCCAGGCTCCCCAACGTGGGTCAGATGACCCAATTTGGGGTCGGTGGGAGAGGGTGCCCACACGCACGAAGGCCCGCCCCGGGCGTACCCGGGGCGGGCCTCGTGCTGCGGCCGGACGGACCGGCTGCGGTCAGCTCAGCTGACGGAGTGGGTCAGTGGCCGTGGCCGTGACCGTGCCCGTGACCGCCAGCCTCGGGCTCCTCCTCCACCGGCTTGTCGACGACCAGCGTCTCGGTCGTGAGCAGCATGCCCGCGATCGAGGTGGCGTTGACCAGCGCGGAGCGGGTGACCTTGACCGGGTCGAGGACGCCCTGGGCGACCAGGTCGCCGTACTCGCCGGTGGCGGCGTTGTAGCCGTGACCGGGGCCGCCCTCGCGCACCTTGGTGGTCACGACGTAGCCGTTCTCGCCACCGTTCTCGGCGATCCAGCGCAGCGGCTCGACGACGGAGTTGCGGACCACGCGGACACCGACGGCCTCGTCACCGGTGAGGCCGAGGTCGTCGGCCAGCACGGCGGAGGCGTGGATGATCGCGGAGCCACCGCCGGCGACGATGCCCTCCTCGATCGCGGCGCGCGTCGCGGAGACGGCGTCCTCGATGCGGTGCTTCTTCTCCTTGAGCTCCACCTCGGTGGCGGCGCCGACCTTGATCACGCAGACGCCGCCGGCGAGCTTGGCGAGGCGCTCGGAGAGCTTCTCGCGGTCCCAGTCGGAGTCGGTGTTCTCGATCTCGGCCTTGATCTGGTTGACGCGACCCTCGACGGCGCCGGCCTCGCCCGCGCCCTCGACGATGGTCGTGGCGTCCTTGGTCACCACGATGCGACGTGCGCGACCGAGCGACTCCAGACCGATCTGGTCGAGCTTGAGGCCGACCTCGGGAGCGACGACCTCGCCGCCGGTGAGGATCGCGATGTCCTGCATCATCGCCTTGCGGCGGTCACCGAAGGCCGGGGACTTGACCGCGACGGCGTTGAACGTGCCCTTGATCTTGTTGACCACCAGCACCGACAGGGCCTCGCCGTCGACGTCCTCGGCGAGGATGAACAGCGGCTTGCCGGTCTGGATGACCTTCTCCAGGACCGGGAGCAGCTCCTGGACGGAGCTGATCTTGCCCTGGTGCAGGAGGATGTACGGGTCGTCGAGGACGGCCTCCATCGACTCCGGGTCGGTGACGAAGTACGCCGAGATGTAGCCCTTGTCGAACTGCATGCCCTCGGTGAACTCGAGCTCGGTGCCCATGGTGTTGGACTCCTCGACGGTGATGACGCCGTCCTTGCCGACCTTGTCGAACGCCTCGGCGAGCAGGTCGCCGATGTGGCTGTCGCGGCTGGAGATCGTGGCGACCGACGCCATGTCCTCGACGGACTCAACCTCGCGGGCAGCCTCGCGCAGCGCGTTGCCGACGGCCTCGGCGGCGGCGTCCATGCCGCGCTTGAGGCCCATCGGGTTGGTGCCGGCGGCCACGGCGCGCAGGCCCTCGTGGACCATCGCCTGGGCCAGCACGGTGGCGGTGGTGGTGCCGTCACCGGCGACGTCGTTGGTCTTGGTGGCGACCTCCTTGGTGAGCTGGGCACCGAGGTTCTCGAACGGGTCGTCCAGCTCGACCTCACGCGCGACGGTCACGCCGTCGTTGGTGATCGTGGGGGCGCCCCACTTCTTGTCGAGGACGACGTAGCGGCCCTTGGGGCCGAGCGTCACCTTGACGGCGTTGGCGAGAGCGTCAACGCCGCGCTCGAGGGAGCGACGAGCGTTCTCGTCGAACTCGAGGATCTTTGCCATAAGTCTGTGCTCCTAGAAGAGAAAGTGGCCCTGGCCAAATGGCGCCCGCCCGGCAAGGCGGGGAGCCCGCAGACGACCTCTGAGCGAAGCGGATCGTCAAGGGCTCCCGACGCCGCCGGGCGGGATGCCAGTTGGTCAGGAGACGATGGCGAGGACGTCGCGGGCGGAGAGGATCAGGTACTCGCCACCGGAGTACTTGACCTCGGTGCCGCCGTACTTGCTGTAGATGACCTTGTCGCCCACGGCGACGTCCACGGGGACGCGGTTGCCGTTGTCGTCGACGCGACCGGGGCCGACCGCGACGACCTCACCCTCCTGGGGCTTCTCCTTCGCGGTGTCCGGGATGACCAGGCCGGAGGCCGTGGTCTGCTCGGCGTCGAGAGGCTTGACGACGATGCGGTCCTCGAGGGGCTTGATGTTGACCGACACGATCAACCTCCACTTTCTCTGACGAGATCTGGTGGGAGCGGGACGCTCCCGGGACGTATGCGCTTGTCCCTGACGCACGCCGTCGCGGGGGTCGTGCACCTGTCGCAAGCGATTGGCACACTCATGAGGAGAGTGCCAGTCCAGACGTTAGCACTCCCCCCAATCGAGTGCCAACGAGGATCGTCAGTCGTACAGACGTACCCGCCAGGTCAGCCGCTCGCGCCGCCGTTCCCCGGCCGTGTCCTGGGCCCACGCCGTACGGCGCGCCTCCAGCTCGCCGCGCGCATCGGGCGGGAAGACCAGCACGGCCGAGCTCTGGCGACCCGGGGCCCCGTCGAGGACCTCCGTGGGAGGCTGCCCACCCAGCGAGTAGGAGGGTGCCCCTTCCCCCTCGAGGAGCAGGTTGCCCCCGCCGTCCCGCGCCGAGCTGCCCACGTGGGTGGTCACCGTGACGACCGTCCACGACTCGCCCGGCGGCGCCCACCCGACGGGCTGGTACCAGGGTGTGGACAGGACCTCTGCGTGGCAGGTCGTGGTGGAGGACCACTCCACCGGGCGCCCGATCCCCGGCTGTCCGCAGTCGAGCGCGTACCGCCCGTTGCTGAGGCCGCGCCCGCCGTACAGCGCCGTGGCGTCTCCCCGCTCCCCGCCGTCGGTCAGGTCGCCCGGGTCGACCTCCTGGGTCACCCCGTCGAACTCCACCTGCAGGGTGGCCCCGTCGATCTCGTGGGAGCCCACCTCCGCGTCGACGGCGACCCACGCGGTGCCGAAGTACTCCAACGGTCCGCCGTCCTCGCCGTCCGGCCTGAGCAGCGCCTCGTCGATCGGGTACTCGCGCTCCCCCACGACCAGCGAGACCGAAGGGGCCGGCTGGGTCTCCTGGTCGGTGACCGACGCCCCCGTCGTCGAGTGGAAGTCCCACTGCCATCCCACCGGCAGCACCGCGCCGTCCTTCGGCGCACGGTCGTAGGCGTCGTCGTGGACGGGGAGCTCGTCGACGCCCTGTCCCACGGTGAAGTCGATACGTCCGGTCGGCAGCGCGACCCACCCGTGCCGTCCGCCGGCGTGCGGCTGGGCGGCGGCGCCGGTGACGACGGCACCGACCGGCATCCGCTCGCCCGCCCCGGTGACCTCCGACGTGCACCCGGCGGTCGCGAGCAGCAGGGCGGACACGGCGACCAGTGGGCGTCTCATGGGTCTGATGCTCCCCCGCCAGCGGGGCGGCAAACGGCGCGGGCGGCGGGCTGACACGATGTGCCCGTGGACCTGGAGACCTTCGAGTGGCTGTTGACCGCGCCCGGGCAGGAGCTGCTGCGGATCGCCGCGGAGGCGTACGCCGACCACGACGGGGACCCGGTGCGCGCCGCGAGCGCCGTACGACGCACCGAGCCGGACGCGGAGCGGGCCGCGGCCGCGCTGACCCAGGTGAGCCTGCGGGTGAAGGGGGTGGCCAAGTTCGGGCCGGAGGCGGTCCAGATGTACTTCACCCCCGACGCCCTCGAGCAGGCCACCCGGCTGCGCGTCGCGACCCACCGTGCGTCGCGGCTGGCGGCGTACGCCCCGAGCAGCGTCGTCGACCTCGGCTGCTCGATCGGGGGCGACCTCATCGCCTTCGCCCGCGCCGGGCTGACGGCCGCCGGCGTGGACCTCGACCCGGTCCGGGTGGCCATCGCGCGCGCCAACCTCGCGGCGCTCGGGCTGCCGGGGGCCACGATGGTCGCCGACGCCACGACCCTCGACCTGGCCCCGTTCGGCGTCGCCTTCGCCGACCCGGCCCGGCGCAGCGGGCGTGGGCGCACGTTCAACGTGGACGACTGGACGCCGCCGTGGTCGTTCGTGGAGCGGCTGCAGCAGGGCGCCTCGGTGGTCAAGGTGGCCCCGGGGATCCCGCACGACCTGGTGGCGCCGGGCGTCGAGGGCGAGTGGGTCTCCGACGACGGAGCCCTCAAGGAGGCCGTCCTGTGGTCCGGCCCGCTGGCCACCGCGGCCCGGCGCGCCACCGTGATCGGCGACGGCGGGCTCGCCTCGATCACCGACGAGGACGACCCCTACACCGGCGCCCCGCGGCCGGTCTCCGACCTCGGCGGCTACCTGTACGAACCGGACGACGCCGTCATCCGCGCCGGCCTGGTCACCGCGGTCGCCGCCGGTGTCGACGGCGGCCTGCTGGACGAGCACATCGCGTGGGTGACCTCGACCTCGGCGTTCCGGACCCCGTTCGCCCGGTCCTACCGGGTGCTGGAGGAGGTGCCGTACCGCGAGAAGGGCCTGCGGGCGGCCCTGCGCGAACGCGGCGTCGGGGTCCTGGCCATCAAGACCCGTGGCGTCGACGTGGTCCCCGAGCAGCTGCGGCGTCGGCTGTCGCTGAAGGGCGACAACAGCGCCACCCTGGTCCTCACCCGGATCGCCGGGCAGGGCCGGGCGCTGCTCGTCGAACCTCTCTGAGCCTGGGCGACCCGGCGCCTCAGCACCCCTGACGCGGTACGCCGGGGACGCGTACGGGCAGCCGTCCGGGCGCGCGCTCGCGGCCGCGCAGCACGGCGACGAGGGCCGCCATCGCGCCCGGCGTGACGCCGTACGTGGCGATGCGCACTCTGGCCCGGGACGCACCGAGCACGTACGGACGGTCGGTGGCCACCAGCACGTCGGTACGGCGCGGAGGACCGCCGGAGCCCACCAGGGTGACGGTGGTGGCGCCACGACGCCGGGCCTTGGGCGCACGGGGAGACAGCACCCTCAGCCCGTCCCGCTGCGCAGCGGCGCGGAAGGCGGCGACGGCCGCCGGATCGCCCGCGGCCACCACCCGACGGGCGGTGAGCCGGCCGCGGCACGGCCCGGCCACGACGGTGAGGGCGGCGGCGGAGTACGCGCGCGACTCCTGGCGCGAGGAGCCCGGCCGGGACCCTGCGAGTCCGCTCGCCGACTGGTGGAGCAGGAGCGCGACCTGGCGGGCGGCAGCGCGGGCCAGCGTCTGACGGTCGAGGGAACCCCCGCGGACGGCCGCCACCAGGCCGTCGCGGGCCCGGCGCGGCGAGGACGGCATGAGCAGCACGTCGTTGCCGGCCCTGATGGCCCGCACGGCGATCCGTTCGGGAGTACGCCCCGCGGCCACCCCGGCCATGGAGAGCGAGTCGGTGACCACGAGGCCCTCGAACCCGAGCTCCTCGCGCAGCAGACCGGTCACGACCTTCCGCGACAGCGACGCCGGCACACCGGCGTCCACCGCCCGTACGTCGAGGTGGCCGGTCATCACCGCGCTCGCGCCGGCCTGCACCGCGTGCCGGAAGGGCACCAGGTCCGTACGGCGCAGCTGCGCCAGGCTCCGGCGCTGGACGGGGAGGGTGTGGTGGCTGTCCGCGGTCACCGAGCCGTGGCCCGGGAAGTGCTTGAGCACGCCCACCACGCCGGCCTCGGCGAGCCCGGCGGAGGCCGCCGTCGTCGCGAAGGCAGCGGTGCCGGGGCGGTCGGAGGCGGACCGGGAGCCGATGACCGGGTCGGCGGGGCCGCGCGTGACGTCGGCGACCGGCGCGAACGTCGTGGTGAACCCGAGGTGGCGCAACTCCAGCCCGCTCGCGCGGTACGCGGCCGTGGTCACCGCGTCGTCCTGGGCCGCTCCCGCCGTCATGAAGGTGGGGAACCGGGTCGCCTCCCCCCGCACGCGCTCCACCAGCCCACCCTCCTGGTCGACGCCGATCAGCAGCGGCCACTCCCGGTCGTCGGCGCGCTGCAGCCGACGGTTGACGCGACGGATCTGGTCCGTGGAGGTGATGTTCGCGCCGAAGGCGATCACTCCCCCGAGGTGGAGCCGTTCCACGATCTCGGTCGGGGCCTCGGTCCCGCTCCAGCTGGCCACGATGACCTGCCCGGCGAGCTGGCGCACCGTCAGCCCGCCGACGAGCTCCGCGGCGCGTTCCAGCTCGTCCTCGGTCGGCCCCCACCCGGGCCTCAGGCCGAGGCGGCGCGCGGCAGACGGGTCCGCGGCGGGCTGGCGGGTGGCGCTCGCGGTCCGCGCCCGCTCGGGGGCGGCGGTGGCCCGGTCGCCGTCGTGGCCACCCACGGACGAGCACCCCGTAGCCAGCAGGCACAGGGTGAGCGCGCCGATGGCGCGGGAGGTCAGGGGGCCGGGCACGCCGCGCATTCTGCCCGACGCAGCCACCGCGGCGCAGGCAGCGCACCGGACCAGCGCCCGGGCACGGCGAAGCGGCCCGCCCCGAGCGTGTCGGGACGGGCCGCGTCTGGTGGAGCGTGGTGCGTCAGGCGGTGGCAGCTGCCTGCTTCGCGTGGCGCAGACCCAGCAGGCCCAGCAGGAGCATCACCAGTGCGCCGATGAAGGCGGCGAGGGCGGCGATGCCGGCGATGGTGCCGATGGTGGCGAACGCGTAGCCGTAGAGGAGCAGACCGCGCAGGGTGTTGCCCTTGAACAGGCTCTCGCTGCGGAAGGTGTTGACGGCCGCGACCGCCTCGGTCCGGACCTCGTCGCTCAGGCTCTCGTCAGCCTCGATGGCCTTGGCCACGCCACCTGCTGCCTCGTAGGTCAGGGGGAGCTCCCAGGTCGAGGTGTCGACGCCCATCTCCTCGACGGTCGCCTGCAGGCCGTACGAGCCGCCCTTCATGTGGGCGAGGATGTAGTGGTCCGCGTACGCACGGGCCGCCGGCCCGTTGTCGAGGGTCTCACCCGCGAAGGGCTCCAGCGCCTCGGCGTCCTCCTTGGAGATGGCGCCCGACTCGAGCTGCGCGTCGATGCCCTCCTGGGTCGGCATGGTGATGTCCTGGGCGGCGAACTGCTCCTCCACCTGGGCTCCGATGAACATGTTGGCCCAGGTGAGCAGGCCTCCGGCGACGACGAGGACGACCGCGAGAATGAGGCCGGTCCACGAGATCAGCTTGTCGAGTGTGGCACGCATGATGTCCCTCCATCTCGGCGACCGGACCACCCGGTCTGTCGAGCAAGAGCAACGTTAGGGACGCCGATGGGAGCGCGTCCACGCGGTGGGACCATCGGCATCGATGTCGTGACCTTGTGCCGCCGAACGGGACTTCCGGCGGCGGAAAGTCAGGGCCCTTCGACCCCTGCGCGCTCGGCCTCGATCGTGGTACTGGACCCGTGTCCGGTGTGCACGACGGTGTCCCCGGGCAGCGCCATGAGGCGCGTCCGGATCGACTCCACGATCACGTCGTGGTCGCTGTACGAACGCCCGGTCGCGCCCGGCCCACCCTCGAACAGCGTGTCACCGGTGAAGACGACACCCAGGTCGGGGGCGTACAGGCAGACCGCGCCCGGGGCGTGGCCGGGCGTGTGCAGGACCTGCAGCGTCGTGCCGCCCACGCTGATCTCCTGGCCGTCGGACAGGTCGACGTCCCAGGGCTCGTCGGTGTGGGTCAGCTCCCACAGCGGCCGGTCGTCAGGGTGCAGCAGGATCGGCGCACCGACCCGCTCCCGCAGGGCGGGTGCCACCCGTACGTGGTCGTCGTGGGCGTGCGTGCACACGATCGCCCTGACCGTACGCCCGGCCACGACCTCCAGGATCGCGTCCACGTCGTGCGGGGCGTCGATGACCACCACCTCCGAGTCGTCGCCGACGACCCAGACATTGTTGTCCACGTCGAACGTCTCGCCGTCGAGCGAGAAGGTGCCGGTGACCACGCCGTGGTCGACGCGAGCGCTCACGCGTCACCGTCCAGGATGACCACGGAGCGCAGCACCTCGCCGCGGTGCATCTTGTCGAAGGCGGCCTCGACCTGGTCGAGCGCGATCTCCTCGGAGACGAAGGCGTCGAGGTCGAGCCGGCCCTGCTGGTACAGGTCGGTCAGCATCGGGAAGTCCCGGCTCGGCAGGCAGTCGCCGTACCAGGAGGACTTGAGGGATCCGCCGCGCCCGAACACGTCGATGAGCGGGATGTCGGGCACCTTCATGTCGGGGGTGGGGACGCCCACCAGCACCACGGTCCCGGCCAGGTCGCGGGCGTAGAAGGCCTGCTTCCAGGTCTCGGGGCGTCCGACGGCGTCGATCACGACGTCAGCGCCCTCGGCGCCGTTGGCCCCGCAGATCTCCCGGACCGCCTCGACGGGGTCGGTCATGCGGGAGTTGACGATGTGGGTGGCGCCCATCTCCTTGGCCCACTCCAGCTTGGCCTCGTCGACGTCCACCGCGATCACCTTGGCAGCGCCGGCCAGCACCGAGCCGACGATGGCGGCCATGCCGACGCCGCCGCAGCCGATCACGGCAACGGTGTCACCGCGACCCACGTTGCCGGTGTTGATCGCCGCGCCGAGACCGGCCATCACGCCGCAGCCGAGGAGGCCGACGGCGGCCGCACGTGCCGCGGGGTCGACCTTGGTGCACTGCCCCGCGGCGACCAGGGTCTTCTCGGCGAAGGCTCCGATGCCCAGGGCGGGCGAGAGCTCGGTCCCCGCGTGCTCGCCCTCGGCCAGCGTCATCTTCTGGGTGGCGTTGTGGGTGGCGAAGCAGTACTGGGGCTCGCCACGGTCGCAGGCGCGACAGCTGCCGCACACGGCACGCCAGTTGAGCACCACGAAGTCGCCGGGCTCGAGGTCACGGACGCCCTCGCCGACCGACTCCACGACGCCGGCGGCCTCGTGGCCCAGCAGGAACGGGAACTCGTCGTTGATGCCGCCCTCGCGGTAGTGCAGGTCGGTGTGGCACACTCCGCAGGCCTGGACCTTCACCACCGCCTCGCCCGGACCGGGGTCGGGGACGTTGATGGTCTCGATCGTCACCGGTGCGCCCTTGGCCAGGGCCACGACCGCCTTCACCTGCTGCATTCGACCTGCTCCTTCGTACCTCGTGCCTCGGGAACGCCGAGCCTGCCCGGTCGGGTGTGGTGACGCAAGGCACATCCCAGTCCGTGGCGGCGCGACGAGGTCGCCGTCAGGAGAGCGCCCAGCTCGACATGACGGCCTCGATCAGCTCGTCCGCCTCCGCCTTCCGCGCGCCACCGGCGCGGTGCAGGTTGAACTGGACCGCGTACTCGACCCCGTCGACCACGGTGCCGTGGATCTCCGAGCGGTCGGCGCCGCGCCCCGCGACGACCCGGTAGAAGCTGTGCTCGCCGCGCGTGACGTCGTCGATGCGCCGGTACCTCGTGTTGATCGACGACTCGATCTGGCTGCGGGCCGCACCGTCGAGACCGCCCGACACGGGGATCGGGTCGAGCACGGCCACGGTGCCGGTGAGGCCGTCGCCGGGCTGGGCGGGGCCGGCCTGCACGAACATCCCGGGCACCGAGAACTCCTCCTTGAGCTCCCACCCGACGGGCAGGCGCACCGAGGCCCCGGTGCCGTCGAGCACCTCGTCGCCGAGCACGTCGTCGGCGGGGTCCGTCTCCTCGGTGGGCGTCGCGCCGTCCGGGTCCTCGGTCGGCGACGCCTGCGTCGGGGTCGACCCGCCGCCGGCCGGCTCGTCGTCGGCCCCTGCGCACCCTGAGAGGAGCACCGCCACGGCCACCGCGCTGGCCCAGATCACCCGAGTTCTCATGACCTCAACGTAGGGGTGCCCGACAAGGCGACCGGCTATGTTTCAGGCAACGGGACGGGGGAAGGAAAGCCGCATGCTGATGTTCGAACAGGTGCTGGGTCTGGTGCTTGAGCCCACCGATCTGCAGAAGGTGCACATCGCGCTCAACGGGTCGGCCAGCTCACTCACCAACAGCGAGCCGCAGAAGCTCGGTGAGGGAAGCGTCGGGGGATCGGCCTCGGGACGCGAGGTCGCGTTCCACGCACGCGCCGCCCACGACGAGCTGAGGTCGGCTCTGGAGAACATGGCCAAGGGCCTGGAGGGGCACGTCGAGGCGCTCGAGCTGTACCGCAAGAGCGTGAACAACGTCGAGGACGCCGCCGACACGTACTTCCGCTCCCTGCGAAACAACAGCGAGCAGATCGCCTCCGAGATGGGCGACGAGTCCTGGGGGGACAAGTGAGCGGACCGAACCACCAGAACCTGGTCAAGTACCTCGCCGGGAAGCGCACCGACGACCTCGACCTGCGCGGCGATGAGTGGACCACCGTCGCCGAGACGATGGAGATGGTGAGCAGCCGCCTCCTCAAGCTGCGCACCAGCACGCGTGAGGCCCTGGGCGACGCGCAGACCGGTGAGGCCTTGGCCGCCGAGCTGGAGAAGCAGTCCGAGCTGCTGGCCGCCCGCGCCGCCAAGATCGCGCACGCCCAGAAGGAGTTCGTGAAGCTCTCCGGTGCGCTCACCACGGCTGAGACCGTGCTGGCCGGGATGAAGGACCTGGGCGAGAAGCCCGCCGAGTACACCGCGCCGCCGGCCACTCCCGGGATCGAGCGCACGCCCGCGGAGGAGCAGGCGATCGCCTCCGACCGCAAGAAGGTCGACGACAGCCGCACCGCCTGGCAGGGCGCGTACGACGCCCAGGAGCAGGAGGCCGCCAAGCAGATCGCGAAGCTCGACAAGGTCTTCGCCGCTGCCATCCCGGCCTTCCGCGCGATCAACGGCATCCCCGAGCCGCCCACGAACAACGCGCCGGGCGCCAACATGCCGTACGTCCCGAAGCTGTCGCCGCCCAAGGACGACCGCGGCGGCCGTACGGTCATCATCCGCGACCCCGCGCCCGAGGACCCCGACCACGATCAGGACGACGACGACCTCTGCACCGGGTACCCGCCCGTGCAGCCCCCGGTGGACCCCCCGGTGAAGCCTCCCATCATCGTGTGCCCGCCCGAGCACCCGCGCCCTCCCGTCGTGGAGCCGCCTGTGGTGATCGGCAATCCCGAGGGTCCCGGCGGCGTGGGAGGTCCTGGTGGTTCCGGCGGCGGTGCGGGCGGCCCGATCGGTGGCGTCACCTCCGGGGCGTCGGGCTCCGGCTTCCCCGGCGGTTCGCTGGGAGTGGGCGCGGGAGCCGGACTTGCCGGTGGGCTCGTTGGCGCCGGCCGTGGCGGCATGTCGCTCCCGGGAGCCTCGGGGGCCGCGGCGATCGGGTCCACGGCCCGCGGTGCTGCCGGTGGGGCGTTGGGACGCGGAGCCGCAGGTGGAGCTGCTGGGGCCCGTGGCGGCGCGGCCGGCGCCGGCGGCCGGGGTGCCGGCGGGGGCCGAGGTGCCGGCGGAGCAGGCGGGGCGGGTGGCCGTGGCGGTCGCAAGTCCAAGGACGCCCGTGGACGCGCCACCTCCCTGCTCGGCGAGGAGGAGTGGCTGGGCGAGGAGGACGTCGCCTCAGGCGTCCTCGACTGATCTCGTACGAACGCCCCCACCCGGGAGAACCGGGTGGGGGCGTTCTGCGTACCTGCCGACGCTCAGACGAGCACGTCGGTGACGGGCAGCGACGAGTCCGCCGGGAGGTCGAGCGCGGAGGGGCGGCGGCCCCGCGCGACCATCTCCGAGCCGAGCGCGGCCACCATGGCCCCGTTGTCGGTGCACAGCCCCGGTCGTGGGACGCGGACGCGGATCCCCTTCGCGGCGGCACGCTCCTCGGCCATCACGCGCAAACGGCTGTTGGCGGCCACCCCGCCGCCGATCATGATGTCCTCGATGCCCCGGCTGCTGGCCGCGTCGACAGCCTTGCGGGTCAGCACGTCGCACACCGCCTCCTGGAACGAGGCGGCGACGTCGGCCACGTCGATCGAGCGACCGTTGCGCTGCTCGGTCTCGACCCAGCGGGCCACCGCGGTCTTGAGGCCGGAGAAGGAGAAGTCGAAGCGGTGCCTCTCCAGGTCGCGCCGGCTGGTGAGGCCGCGCGGGAAGTCGATGGCGACGCTGTTGCCGCTGCGCGCCGTACGGTCGATGTGCGGGCCGCCCGGGAACGGCAGCCCGAGAAGCCGGGCGACCTTGTCGAACGCCTCCCCCGCGGCGTCGTCGATGGTGGCTCCCATCGGCGTGACGCCCTCGGTGATGTCGGTGACCTCCAGCAGGCTGGAGTGGCCGCCCGAGACGAGCATGGCGAGCACCGGCTCGGGCAGCGGTCCGTGCTCGAGCTGGTCGACGGCGACGTGGGAGGCGAGGTGGTTCACGCCGTACAGGGGCTTGTCGAGGGCCAGGGCGAGCGCCTTGGCGGCGGCCACGCCGACCAGCAGCGCTCCGGCCAGCCCGGGACCGCTGGTCACGGCGATCGCGTCGACGTCGGACAGCGCGATCCCCGCCGTCTCGCAGGCGCGGTCCAGGGTCGGGACCATCGCCTCCAGGTGCGCGCGGCTGGCGACCTCGGGGACGACGCCGCCGAAGCGGGCGTGCTCCTCCACCGAGCTGGCCACCGCGTCCGCCAGGAGCGTGTGCCCGCGCACGATGCCGACCCCGGTCTCGTCGCAGGACGTCTCGATGCCCAGCACCAGGGGTTCGTCAGCCATGGTTCCCATCCTCTCCCCCACCCGCGGCGTCGGCCAACGGGCGGAGCATCACGACGGCGTCCGAGCCGTCGGCGTAGTAGCGGGCCCGCACGTCGATGCGCGCGAAGCCGTGCCGTTCGTAGAAGGCGAGCGCGGCGGAGTTGTCCGCGGCGACCTCCAGCAGCATCCGGTCGGCCTCGCCCGTCCCGGCCAGCAGCGCCGCCAGCAGGGCCGAGGCGGCGCCGGTCCGGCGTACGGAGGGCACCACGGCGATCCGGGCGAGGTCCGCGATGTCGCCGGAGACGATCGCCACCGCGTACCCGCGCAGCGCCCCGTCCACCTCGTCGACGTCGACCAGGAAGACCCGCCCGGGACTGTCGACCTCGGAGCGGACCGAGGTCTCGGACCAGGCGTCGACGCCGAAGACCTCGGCCTCCAGCGCGACCAGCCCGGCAACGTCCTGCCCGGTGGCGCGACGGATCACGAGACGGGCTTGCGCTCGGCGGTGGCGACCGCGTCCGGGCGGCGCAGGTAGAGGGGCTCGGGGTCGAGCAGCTCGACCCGCTCGCCGGCCACGGCCCGCGCCAGCCAACCCGCGCCCGGACGCTGCGGCCCCACCGACGTCGGGAACTGCTCGGGGTACAGCCCGGGGCCACGCCCGACGACGGGCGCCGCGGTGGCCACCTCGGCGGGCTTGACCACCACTGGGCCCTCGATCCGGGCGCCACCGGCGTCGTACGAGGCCAGGTAGACCTCCTTGCGCCGCGCGTCCGTGGCCACCAGGAAGGGGCCCTCGACGGCACCGGTGGCCACCGCCTCGAGCGCGAGCACGTCGAGCGTGCAGACGCCGTACACGGGGATCTCCAGCACGTGCGCGAGGGTGCGCGCGGTGACGATGCCGACCCGCAGCCCCGTGAACGGACCCGGGCCCACCCCGACCGCGACGGCGGTCAGGTCGAGCCGGTCCACGCCGGCGTCGCGCAGCACCTCGTCGATCAGCGGCGCCAGGTGCTCGCCGTGCTTCATCGGCTGCGTCGAGGAGCGCTCCGCGACGACGTCGGTGCCGTCGTACAGGGCGACGGAGACCAGTTCGGTGGCGGTGTCGAAGGCGAGCAGCACGGGTCCGAGGCTACTCGGGCAGCACCCGGCGCAGGTGCACGCGTCGCGGGTCCAGCACCTCGTCGTGGTCCGCGTCACCGTCCGGCTGCGCGTCCGCAGCCGTGGCCCCGTCGCCCGAGCCGCCGTCGGTCACCAGCCCGGCACCCACGTGGTCGCCCAGACCGAGCGCCCGTTCGATGACCACCTCGAGGCGGCCCTCGGCCAGCTGCTCGGCCAGCCCGGCACCCCACTCGACCACCGTCACGGCGTCGTCGAGGCTGGTGTCGAGGTCCAGGTCGTCGAGCTCGGCGAGACCGCCGAGGCGGTAGGCGTCGACGTGCACGAGGTCTGGCCCACCCACCAGCGAGGGGTGGACCCGGGCGATCACGAAGGTCGGCGAGGTGACGCCGCCGCGTACACCGAGGCCCTCACCGAGCCCCTGGGTGAAGGTCGTCTTGCCCGCCCCCAGCTCGCCGGTCAGGACGACGAGGTCCCCGGCGCGCAGGGAGCGGCCGACCCGACGTCCGAGGCCGCGCATGGCGTCCGCGTCCGGCACCTCCACGGTGCGGGCGAGCGGGCGGCGCAGCTCCACGTACGGGTGGTGGCGCGAGACCTCGACGAAGCCGTGGTCCTCCCAGAAGCCGACCGTGCGCGGCAGCTCCTGGCGGGCCTGGACGACGAGCGCGTCGTGGCCCACGGCCACCTCGGCCGCCGCCTCGACCATGGCGGTCGCGATGCCGCGACCCTGCACCTCGGGACGTACGCCGAAGCGGCGCAGCACGAGACCGTCCGGCCCCGGGTCCAGCAGCAGCGCACCCTGGGCGACGCCGTCCACGCTGGCCAGCAGGCCTCCGTGGTCCGCGAGCGCGCGGGTGAAGGTCCCCAGGTCGTCCGACATCGCGTCGGCGGGCGGGTCCAGCGGGGCCCGGGCGTCGAAGGCGGCGCGGACCACGGCCCACACCTCGTCCGCGTGCTCGGCCCCGACGAGGCGTACGTCGACGGTCAACGGCCCTCCAGCCTCATGTGCGCGAGCTCGATCAGGTCGTCGATCTCGTCGTTGACGTCCTCGTGGCGCTCCAGGATCACCATGTGGCCGGCGCCCTGGCACTCCATCAGGCTCGACCCGGCGATGCGGGAGTGCAGCTTGCGGCTGTGACCCACCGCCGTGATCCGGTCGGCGGTGCCGCACACGATCGCGGTCGGGCAGCTCGACAGCGCCTCGAGGTGGTCGAACTTGTCGAGCGAGGCGAAGGAGCCGAAGAAGTCGGCGATCACCGAGAACGGCGTCTCGTTGAGCATGTCGAAGACGAAGTCCACGTAGTGCTGGGGCACGTCGTCGCCGAACGCGAACCGGTCGGTGACCAGGTCGGCGATGGAGCGTCCGGAGTTGCGGGCCCGGTCGACCAGCCTGTGGCTGCGCTCCAGTCCCCGCACCACGCGACGCACCACGGTGCTGCTGAGTCCGAGCGGCACCATCGGGAAGAGGATCCGGCCGGGGTCGAGGCCGCCGGCCGTGGTCGAGATCAGCGCGACGCCGACGATCTTGTCGCCGAACAGCTCCGGGAACTGCTCGGCGGCGGAGATGATGCTCATCCCACCCATGGAGTGCCCGACCACCACGCACGGCCCCGGCACGGTGTGCTCGATGACGGTGCGCAGGTCCTGGCCGAGCTGGTCGATCGTCGCGTTCAGCGGCGCGGAGCGGTCGGAGCGCCCGTGCGAGCGCTGGTCGTAGAAGACGGTGCGGACCTGGCCCCGGTACGCGGCCCGCTGGAAGTGCCAGCAGTCCAGGTTGAGCGAGTAGCCGTGCACGAAAACCACGGTGACGTCGTGGTCGGTGGACGGCGTGCCGCCGTACTCGCCGGGCTCGTCGATCTCGACGTGCAGGTCCACCCCGTCGTCGGTGACCACCTTGAGCGGTGCACTGCGCAGGGTGCCGAAGGGGGTCTCGTCCCCGACGCCCTTCTGGGCCCGTACGAGTCGCTGGTGGTTGGCCGCGCGGACCGCCGCGCTGGCTGCCGCCCCGGCGGCGGCCAGTCCGGCCGCGCCGGCGGCAGCACCGAGGATCTTGCGCCCCACGCTCATGGCTGCTCCTCCGTCCGCGCACCCGCGCCGGCGTCGCTGTCGACGTGGCGGCGCACGAAGCGGCCGCCGATCCGGGTGACGATCTCGTAGTTGATGGTGCCGGCGGCCTCGGCCCAGTCCTGGGCCGTGGGTTCGCCGTGGGCACCGGTGCCGAACAGGACCACCTCGGTGCCGGCCGGCACGGCCTCGCCGTCGAGGTCGACGACGAACTGGTCCATGCAGACCTTGCCGCGCATCGGGCGACGCGCCCCGGCGACCTGGACCTCGGCGCGGTTGGAGGCGCTGCGCGGGATGCCGTCGCCGTAGCCGGCGGGCACCAGTCCGACGGTGGTGTCGTGCGCGGCCACCCACTGGTGGCCGTACGAGACGCCGTCACCGGCACGGATCTGCTTGCTCATCGCGAGGCGCCCGCGGACGGTCATGGCGGGCACGAGTCCCGGGTCGGCGATGACGCCGGGTGCCGGCGCGAGGCCGTACGTCGCGATCCCGCCGCGGACGAGGTCGAAGTGCACCGAGGGCCGCGACAGGATCGCCGCGGAGTTCGCCAGGTGCTTGACCAGGCCGGTCAGCCCGGCGGCCGTCGCCATCGCCGCGGCGTCGCGGAAGACCTGCTCCTGGGCGTCGTTGACCGCGCTGTCCGGCTCGTCGCTGGCGACCAGGTGGGACCAGAGCCCCACGACCTGCAGCTGGCCCTCGGCCTGCAGGGAGGCGGCGCGGGCGAAGAACGCCGGCCAGTCGTCACGCACCGCGCCCCCGCGGGACAGGCCCGTGTCGACCTTGAGGTGCACGCGGGCACCGCCGGTCACGGCGAGCGCGTCCAGCGCCTCGACCGTGTACGCGCTGACGTCGACGCCGCGGGCCACCACGGGAGCCAGGTCGTCGCCGGGCGCGCTCAGCCAGCACAGGAGGCGCCCGGTGTCGCCCGCCTCGCGCAGGGCCAGCGCCTCCTCGGGGGTGGCGACACCGAGCCAGGGCGCCCCGGCCTCGCGGGCGGCGCGGGCCACCTCGACCATGCCGTGCCCGTACGCGTCGGCCTTGACGACGGCCATGAAGG
The DNA here is from genome assembly GCF_051876515.1 of Nocardioides sp. Taxonomy (GTDB): domain Bacteria; phylum Actinomycetota; class Actinomycetes; order Propionibacteriales; family Nocardioidaceae; genus Nocardioides. The sequence goes on from NZ_JBJEHY010000135.1 coordinate 20,240, forward strand.
CCGCTCCCGTCCCGGCAGCGATCTGCGCGAGCAGGCGGACGTTGTGCCGCACGGCGGCGAGGTCCACCTCGATCTCCGCGCGCGGAGGGACGGAGGGGCTCATGACACCGATTGTCCAGCACCGAGGTCGAGCGCGCGCAGCAGGCGTGGAATCTCGTGAGCCACGTCACTCGCCACGACGGGCCCGCCGCGGGAGGCTGCGGCCGCCGCAGCACCGTGCAGGTAGGAGCCGACCGAGGCGGCGTCGAACGCGTCGAGCCCGGCGGCCAGCAGTGCCCCGAGCACCCCGGCGAGCACGTCGCCCGCCCCCGCGGTCGCCAGCCAGGGCAGGCCGGAGGTGGTCGCACGGACCCGCCCGCCTGGGTGAGCGACGAGCGTGTGGCGGCCCTTGAGCAGCACGACGCAGCCGTAGGTCTCCGCGGCCAGGCGGGCGTGGGCGAGGCCCCGCGCCTCGATCTCGGGACGCGGCACGCCCAGCATCGCTGACAGCTCGCCGGCGTGCGGGGTCAGGACCGAGCCGGCGGGAAGCGTCCCGGGATGCACGTGGGCCAGCGCGTCGGCGTCGACGACGAGGGGGACGCCGTCGGCCACGGCCGCGGCGAGCATCGCCCCCGCGTCCTCACCGCCGCCGGGCCCCACGACCCAGGCCTGCACGCGGCCGTCGCCGACAACCTCGGGGAAACGCTGGCGGACCGCGGCGGCCACCGGTTCCGCGTCGGGCGTGGAGGCGACGTACCGGACCATCCCGACCAGTCCGCAGCTGGCGCCGGCGACGCTCAGCACGGCAGCGCCGGGGTACGTCGCGGAGCCGGCACGCACCCCGACGACGCCGCGGGTGTACTTGTGGGCGTACGTGCCCGGCCGCGGGAGCAGCCGGACCAGGTCGTCGACCTGCAGCGCCTCGATCCCGGCGGGCGGCAGGTCGAGGCCGATGTCGACGAGCTCGACCGCCCCGCACGCGTGCGCCGCGGGGTCGACCAGGTGGGCAGGCTTGAGGGTGCCGAAGGTGACGGTCAGTGCAGCCTGGACGTGGGGCTCCGGCGTCTCGCCGGTGTCGACGTCGACACCGCTGGGCACGTCGACGGCCACGACAGGGACGCCCGGGTACGCGGCCAGCGCCGCGAGGGCCTCGGCGCGCAGGCCGGGCTTGCCACCGATGCCGACGATGCCGTCGACGAGGACGTCCGCTCGCGGGTGCAGGTCGTCGAGAGCACGGGTGGCCCGTCCCCCGGCGGCCCGCAGGGCCGCGACCCCGCCCTCGTGCGCGGCGGGGGCCAGCAGGAGCGCCTCGACGCGGGCGCCGCGACGCGCCAGCAGGGCTCCGGCGTACAGGGCGTCGCCACCGTTGTCGCCCGACCCCACCAGCAGCAGCACGCGACGGCCGTACGCGGTTCCGAGGAAGTCCGCGACGGCGACGGCGAGCCCGGTCGCGGCCCGCGCCATCAGGGTGCCCGGGGGAAGCCGGGCCATCAGCCCGGCCTCAGCCGCGCGGACCTGCTCGACGGTGTGCGCTGACCTCATGGCCTCAACCTAGCCACCCGGTGCACCCGTGCGGTGACAGGCGCCACGCACCACGATCCACGGCTCTGCCTGCCACGCCCGTCTCACGATGCAACCCCCGGCGAAAGGTATTCATTTCACCTATGCTTAGTATTCCGACCATGACACTCGACTTAAGAGACGAACCGGCGACGGTCACGCCGGGACAGTCCCTCTCCCCCGGAGTCGACGACCGCCTCGGCAAGCCCCGGGCGCGCCGCCCCCGTCCGGCCCTCGGCCGCCTCATCGGCCCCCTCCTCCTGGTGGGCGTGTGGTTCGCCGCGACCGGCCTCGGCTGGGTCGACGAGCGCACCCTGCCCTCCCCCGGCGCCACCTGGGACGCCGCCTCGCGCCTGCTGTCCACCGGCGCCCTGCAGGAGCACCTCGCCATCTCGCTGCAGCGGGCCATGATCGGCCTCTTCTTCGGCATCGTGGCCGGCACCGTGCTGGCCGTCGTGGCCGGCCTGTCCACCTGGGGCGAGCGCCTGGTCGACGCCAACATGCAGATGCTCCGGGCGATGCCCATCCTCGCCCTCGTCCCGCTGGCCATCGTCTGGTTCGGGATCGGCGAGGAGGTCAAGGTCATCCTGGTCGCGCTGGGCGTCACCTTCCCGATGTACGTCAACACCCACGCGGCGATCCGCGCGGTGGACTCGCGCTACGTCGACCTCGCCCACACCCTCGGCCTGTCCAAGCTGGCCCTGATCGGCCGCGTGATCCTGCCCGGCGCCCTGCCGGGCTGGTTCACCGGCCTCCGGTTCGCCGCCTCCATCGCCTGGCTGGTGCTGGTCGTCTCCGAGCAGATCAACGCCTCCAGCGGCATCGGCTTCCTGATGACCCAGGCGCGTGGCATCAGCGCCACCGACGTGATCGTCGTCGGCCTGGTCATCTACGCGCTTCTCGGCCTGGTCTCCGACACCCTCGTCCGCTTCTTCGAACGAAAGGCGCTGACATGGCGCTCCACGCTGCAGAGCACGTGACCCCGCAGGCCACGCGCGGCGAGCAGGTCGTCCGCGCCCGCGGCATCAGCCGGGCCTTCGACGGCCGCGGCATCCTGCACGACATCGACCTCGACATCCACCGCGGGGACTTCGTCGCCCTGCTGGGTCGCTCCGGCTCCGGCAAGTCCACCCTGCTGCGGATCCTGGCCCGGCTCGACCGCGAGTTCGACGGCGACCTGCAGGTGCCCGACCTCCCGTCGGTCGCCTTCCAGGACTCCCGGCTCCTGCCGTGGCGCCGGGTGCTGGCCAACGTCACCCTCGGCCTCAAGGGCGCCGACGCCGCGGAGCGCGCCCGCGTCCTCCTCGACGAGGTGGGCCTGGCCGAGCGGGCCGGCGAGTGGCCCAAGACGCTGTCCGGGGGCGAGGCCCAGCGCGCCGCCCTGGCCCGGGCCCTGGTCCGCGAGCCCGAGCTGCTGCTCATGGACGAGCCCTTCGGCGCCCTGGACGCGCTGACCCGGATCAAGATGCACCAGCTCGTGCGCTCCCTGTGCGACCGGTACAACCCCGGCGTCCTGCTGGTCACCCACGACGTCGACGAGGCGGTCCTGCTCGCCGACCGGGTCCTGGTGCTCACCGACGGCCGACTGTCGCTGGACCTCACCGTGGACCTCCCCCGCGACGGCCGCCGCCAGCACCCCGAGTTCCTCGGGCTGCGCCGCACCCTGCTCACCGCGCTCGGCGTCGACGACGACGACCAGTGACGCCCCCGTACGACCCCACCCCTGATTCCCCTCGCACCACCATCCCGAGAAGTTGAGGAACCCTCTGATGAAGTTGTTCACCGTCCGCCGCGCCGCCGTGGCGCTCACCCTGTCCGTCGTCGCCGCGCTGTCGGCGTGCGGCACCGACGCCGACGCCGGCTCCGAGGGCGGCGACGTGGTGCTCAACGTCGGCCAGCTCGGCTCGGCCGACGTGATCGCGAAGCTCTTCGAGCTCTCCGGCGAGGACGACCACTCCTACGACATCGAGAGCCCGCTGTTCGCCGCCGGCGGCCCGGCGCTGCTCGAGGCCGTCCCGTCCGGGTCGGTCGACGTGGGCCTGATGGCCGACACCCCGACCATCTTCGCCACCGTCCAGGGCCTGCCGCTCAAGGTCGTCGCGGTCGGGTCGACGATGGCCGAGGGCGAGTCCACGGTCCAGATCTTCGCGGGCAAGGAGACCGGCATCACCGACGTCAAGGGCCTCAAGGGCAAGAAGGTCGCCACCACCGAGGGCACGATCCTGCAGTACACGCTGGTGCGCGCCCTCGAGGACGCCGGCCTGACCCTCGACGACGTCGAGGTCGTCAACCTCGCCCCGGCCGACGCCGTGGCCGCGTTCCAGAGCGGTGACATCGACGCCCTCACCGCACTCGACCCGCAGGCGGCCCAGCTCGCCGCCTCCGGAGCGGTGGTCGTCGGCGACGGCGCCGGCCTCACCTCCAACCACTTCTACATCAGCGCCACCGAGGACGCCCTGGCCGACGAGGACAAGGCCGAGGCGATCGAGGACTTCGTCGCCCGCTACGCCCGTGCCCGCGCGTGGGCCAACGAGAACGAGGACGAGTGGGCCGCCGCCCTGTCCGAGCTCAACGGCTTCGACGTGTCGATCGCCGAGGCCATCGTGGCCCGCGAGGACTACACCCCGGTCGTGATCGACGACTCCGTCAAGGAGCTCCTGCAGGCCCAGGCCGACACGTACACCGAGCTGGGTCTGCTGCCCCAGAAGGTCGACGTCTCCGGCGCCTTCGACGACCGCTTCAACGGCACCGTGGAGGAGGCCAAGTGACCACGGTCAACCCCGAGATCCCGGCGTACGCGCGGGGGTACGAGAACTGGCCGGCGCGCGTCGGCTACACCACCGGCGAGTCCCAGCCGGCCTGGCCGCGGGAGAAGCGCGCCCGTGAGGGCTCCCCGAACGTGGTCGTGGTCTTCATGGACGACATGGGGTACAGCGACATCGGCGCCTTCGGCTCCGAGATCGACACCCCCACGCTCGACGCCGTCGCCGACGAGGGCGTGCGCCTGACGAACTACCACACCACGCCGGTCTGCTCCCCGGCCCGCGCGGCGCTCATGACGGGCATCAACGCCCACCGCGCCGGGTACGCCTCGGTGGCCAACTCCGACCCCGGGCTCCCCAACCTGCGTCTGGAGCTGGGCGACGACGTCCAGACCCTGCCGGAGGTGCTGCAGCACCACGGCTACGCCACCTTCGGCGTCGGCAAGTGGCACCTGGTCCGCGACGCCAACATCAACGCGGCGGGCGACAAGTCCTGCTGGCCGCTGCAGCGCGGCTTCGACAGCTACTACGGGACCCTGGAGGGCTGCAACAGCTTCTTCCACCCCAACCAGCTGGTCCGCGACAACACGGTGGTCGAGCTCGACGAGACGCCGGAGGGGTACTACCTCACCGACGACTACACCGACCAGGCGCTCAAGATGATCACCGGCCTGCGCGCCAACGACTCCCGCAAGCCCTTCTTCCTGTACTTCGCGCACACCGCGATGCACGGGCCGCTGGGTGCCAAGGACGTCGACATCGCCAAGTACAAGGGCCGCTACGACGCCGGCTGGGACGTGCTCCGCGAGGAGCGGCACGCGCGCCAGATCGAGCTCGGCGTCTTCCCCGAGGGCACCCCGGTCCCGCCGCGCAACCCCGAGCCGTTCAACGACGTCCCGGCCTGGGACACCCTCAGCCAGGACGAGAAGGAGCGCTACGCCCGCTACATGGAGGTGTACGCGGCGATGGTCGACAGCGTCGACCAGTCGCTGGCGCGCATCCTCGACACGCTGGAGAAGCTCGGCGAGCGCGAGAACACCATCGTCATCTTCACCTCCGACAACGGTGGCACCGCTGAGGGCGGCCTGGAGGGCACCCGGTCGTACTTCTCCCGGTTCGCCCACGTGCCGGGCCTGCCGGCCGACTGGGTGGCCGACGTGGAGCGTCCGCTGGACGTCATCGGTGGACCGCAGTCGATGGTCCACTACCCGCGCGGCTGGGGCATGGTGTCCAACACCCCGTTCCGCCTCTACAAGGGTCAGGCCTTCGAGGGTGGCATCCGGGTGCCGTTCCTGCTGTCGTGGCCGGCCGGTCTGGAACGCGCCGAGGGCGACGCGGGCGTCCGCAAGCAGTACGCCCACGTCACCGACATCCTCCCGACCGTGCTGGACCTGGTCGGCGTGGAGCACCCCTACCGGCGCCACAACGTGGAGACGAAGGAGATCGACGGCAGCTCGTTCGCCCCGGTCGCCCGCGACGGCTCGCACCCCTCCACCCACCCGGCGCAGTACACGGAGTTCATGGGGCACCGCGCGTTCACGGAGAACGGCTGGAAGGCCGTCACCCTGCACCCGCCCGGCTTCCCCTACAGCGACGCCGAGTGGCAGCTCTACCACCTCGACGGGGACCCGGCCGAGACCACCAACCTCGCCGCCGAGCACCCCGGGAAGGTGGCCGAACTGGCCCGCAAGTGGGAGGAGGCGGCCTGGGCCAACACGGTGTTCCCGCTGGTCGGCGGCAACCCCGGCGACAGCCGGTTCGCCACCCTGGCGGCGCGTCGTCCGGCCGAGGAGGAGCTCGCGCGCCCGGTGACCCTGCTGCCGGGCACGCCCCGGCTGGAGCGTTACCGCTCGCACGCGCTCATCGCCTACCGGGCCTTCGAGATCGTCATCGACGTGACCTGCGCCCCGGGCGACCAGGGTGTCCTGGTGGCGCACGGCGACCAGGGCGGCGGCTACTCGGTGTACGTCGAGGACGGTCGGATCCAGGTGGCGTGGAACGCCTACGGGGAGATGACGTTCCTCGACGGCGGCCCGCTGACGCCCGGACGGCACACGGTCACGGTCTCCTCGACGCCCGACCTCGAGTTCCGCTGCGACCTGCGCCTCGCGGTCGACGGCGTCGAGGTGGCCTCGACCGACAAGCTGTGGATGCTGGTCGGGATGGCGCCGTTCAGCGGCATCACCGTCGGCGCCAACCGCGGCGGGCCGGTGCACTGGGACCTGTACGAGCGCCACGGCTCGTTCCCGTTCACCGGCGACCTGCACACCGTGCGGTACGAGCCCGGCCAGCAGGCCGACTACGACCCCGGCCTGCAGTCCGCGATCGCCTGGGAGGCTGCGGTCTTCTACGACTGAGCCGACCCCGTCGCACCAACGCCCCCACCGGCCCCGCTGGTGGGGGCGTGGCACATTGGGGCCATGGAGCCCTACGCCGAGGTCGTCGAGTCGTACCGTCGCTTCGCCGACGAGGCCAGCGACTCACCGACCTTCGCCGACTGGTCGCGCGCCGTGGCCGAGGACCCCGAGGTCGTCGAGTGGATCCGGGCCCTGCCGGCCCTCAAGCAGCAGCCCAACCTCGTCCTGGCCGCCGCGCGCTGGCACGGCGTCGCGGCCCCGGGACCGTACGCGGGCTTCCGCGACGCCCTGCTCGGGGACGACGGAAGCATCGTGGACACGATCATGTCCCGCTCCACCCAGACCAACGAGGTGGGCCGGCTGGCGACGCTGGTGCCGGCGTTCGCGCAGCTCGCGGCGGGCTCCGGGCGCCCGCTGGCCCTGCTCGAGGTCGGTGCGTCCGCCGGGCTCTGCCTCTACCCCGACGCCTGGGGCTACGAGTGGACGACCGAGGCCGGGCCGGTACGCCTGGGCGAGGCGCCGTACCTGCCGTGCCGGGTCAGCGGGGACGCGCCGCTGCCGACGGCCCTGCCCGAGGTGGCCTGGCGCGGTGGGATCGACCTGAACCCGCTCGACGTCACCGACGAGGACGCGATGGCGTGGCTGGAGAACCTCGTGTGGCCCGAGCAGGACGAGCGTCGAGCCCGCCTGCGCGAGGCCGTACGGCGCGCCCGCACCTCACCGCCCGAGCTGCACCGCGGGGACCTGCTGACCGACCTGCCCGCGCTGGTCGAGGAAGCCACGGCGCACGGGACCGTGGTGGTCTTCCACTCCGCCGTGATCGCCTACCTCGAGCCAGCCGACCGGCTGCGCTTCGACACGATGATCCGCGACATGGTCGGTGACGGCGTGTGCCACTGGGTCAGCAACGAGGGCAAGCAGGTGCTGGAGTCGGTGACCGCCACCGGACCGGCGATCCCGCCGGACCACCCGACGTTCGTGCTGGGTGTCGACGGGCAGATGGTGGCGCGCACCCACGGCCACGGGCGCAGCATGCGCTGGACCGCCTGAGGCGGTTCAGCCGTCGAGCACGACCATCGCGGTGGCGACCCCGCCGTCGTGGCTCAGCGAGAGGTGCACCTCGGTGACCCCGTGCGCCTGCGCGCAGGCCAGGACCGTCCCCCGAAGGACCAGGCGCGGGCGCCCCGACTCCTCCCTGACCACCTCGGCGTCGTGCCAGTTCAGGTCGCCCGGGGCCCCCAGCGCTTTCGCCACGGCCTCCTTGGCGGCGAACCGCGCCGCCAGTGACCGCGGGGCGAGGGAGGCCTCGGCCGTGGTGAACAGCCGCGCCCTGAGCGCGGGCGTCCGCGCCAGAGTTGCCTCGAAGCGGGCGACGTCGACGACGTCCACCCCGATCCCCACGACCGCCAACGTCGTGCCTACTCGACCGTGACGGACTTGGCCAGGTTGCGCGGCTGGTCCACGTCGTGGCCGAGCACGGTGGCCAGCTCGCACGCGAACAGCTGCAGCGGCAGCACCGCGATCAGCGGCTGCAGCAGCACCGGCACCTTGGGCAGGGTGACCAGCACGTCGGCGTACGGCTCGATGGAGGTGTCGCCCTCCTCGGCCAGGCACAGGGTGCGGGCACCACGGGCCCGCACCTCCTGGATGCCGCTGAGCATCTTGTCGTGCAGCTGGTCGCGGCCCTGGGGCGGGACGATGCAGAAGATCGGCAGGCCGTCCTCCACGAGCGCGATCGGGCCGTGCTTGAGCTCGCCGGCCGCGAACCCCTCGGCATGCAGGTACGCCAGCTCCTTGAGCTTGAGGGCGCCCTCGAGGGCCACGGGGTAGCCGGCGTGGCGCCCGAGGAACAGGACCGAGGACGCCTGCGCGTGCTCGGCGGCCAGGGCGTACACCTCGTCGGCCTTGGCCAGCACGGTGCTGATGTGGTCGGGCATCTGCTCGAGCTGGTCCATGACCTGCGCGATCTCGTCGCCGTACCGGGTGCCCTTGACCTGCGCGAGGTAGAGCGCGAGCAGGTAGCAGGCCACCAGCTGGGTGAGGAACCCCTTGGTGGAGGCGACCCCGATCTCGGGCCCGGCGTGGGTGTAGATGACGCCGTCGGACTCGCGCGGGATGGTCGAGCCGTTGGTGTTGCAGATGGCCAGCACCTTGGAGCGCTGGATGCGGGCGTGGCGGATCGCCTGCAGGGTGTCGGCGGTCTCGCCGGACTGGCTGATCGCCACCACGAGGGTCGAGGCGGTCAGGATCGGGTCGCGGTAGCGGAACTCGCTGGCCAGCTCGACCTCGACCGGGATCCGGCACCAGTGCTCGATGGCGTACTTGGCGACCATGCCGGCGTAGAAGGAGGTCCCTGCGGCGATGATGATGATCTTGTCGATCTCGCGCAGCTCGGCGTCGTCGAGGCGCATCTCGTCGAGCTGCAGCTGGCCGTCCTCGCCGCGGCGGCCCAGGAGCGAGTCGGCCACGGCGCGCGGCTGCTCGAAGATCTCCTTGCGCATGAACCAGTCGTGGCCGTCCTTCTCGGCCGCCGAGAGGTCCCAGTCGACGTGGTACGGCGTGCCCTCGCTCGGGTTGCCGGCGAAGTCGGTCACCTCGACGCCCTCGCGGGTGATCGTCACGACGGTGTCCTGCCCCAGCTCGAGGGCGTCGCGGGTGTGCTCGATGAAGGCCGCGACGTCCGAGCCGAGGAAGTTCTCCCCCTCGCCGAGGCCGACCACCAGGGGCGAGTTGCGGCGCGAGGCCACCACGCGGGCCGGGTCGAGGGCGTCGATCGCGACCAGCGTGAAGGCGCCCTCCAGGCTGCTCGCCACCCGCTGCATCGCCACCGTCAGGTCGGCACCCGCGGCCAGCTCGCGCTCCAGCAGGTGGGCGGCCACCTCGGTGTCGGTCTCCGAGAGCAGCTCGATGCCGGAGTCCTCGAGGTCGGCGCGCAGCGTCACGAAGTTCTCGATGATGCCGTTGTGCACGACCGAGACGCGGCCGCCCGCGCTGGCGTGCGGGTGGGCGTTGCGGTCGGTGGGGGCACCGTGGGTGGCCCACCGGGTGTGCCCGATGCCGGTGGTCGCCGGCGGGAGCGGGGTGTCGGCGATCGCCTTCTCCAGGTTGGCGAGCTTGCCGGCACGCTTGTCCTGGGTGATCGATCCGCCGTTGATGACGGCGATGCCGGCGGAGTCGTAACCGCGGTACTCGAGACGACGAAGCCCTTCGACGACGACATCCTGAGCCTGCTTGCCACCGACGTAGCCAACGATTCCGCACATGGGTCAGAAGTCTACTGACGGGGACCCTGCAACGGCCGCACACCGCGCCCTGCCACAATCACGCCCATGACTGAGTCGCGCCAGCCCGCGCCGCCTGCGGTCGGCCACGGCCACGAGCAGTCGCCGTACGTCGAGCTCGAGCGCGGCGCGTGGTCGGCACTGGGGCAGGCCACCAGCGCACCGCTGACCCCGGCGGAGATCGAGGAGCTCAAAGGTCTGGGCGACGAGCTCGACCTCGACGAGATCGAGCAGGTCTACGTACCGCTCTCGCGGCTGCTGAGCCTGCGTGTCGCCGCCGCCGGCCGCCTGCACCGCGAGCAGGAGGAGTTCCTTCACCGGCGTACGCCGCCGCGCACCCCGTTCGTGATCGGTCTGGCGGGCTCGGTCGCGGTCGGCAAGTCGACCACGGCGCGCGTGCTGCGCCAGATGCTGGCGCGCTGGCCCGAGCACCCCAACGTCGCACTGGTCACCACCGACGGCTTCCTCTACCCCAACGCAGAGCTGGAGCGGCGCGGCCTGCTGGGCCGCAAGGGCTTCCCCGAGTCGTACGACCGCAAGGCGCTGCTGAAGTTCGTCATCGACATCAAGTCCGGCAAGGACGAGGTCGAGGCCCCGATCTACTCGCACCTCATCTACGACGTGGTGCCCGACGAGAAGCTCGTGATCCGGCGCCCCGACATCGTCATCGTGGAGGGGCTCAACGTCCTCCAGCCGGCCCGTGCCCGCGACGACGGCCGTACCGGTCTGGCGGTCAGCGACTTCTTCGACTTCTCCGTGTACGTCGACGCCGCCGTCTCCGACATCCGCAACTGGTACGTCGACCGCTTCCTGCGCCTGCGCGAGACCGCCTTCCGCGACCCCGACTCCTACTTCAGCAAGTACGCCCAGCTCGGCCACGACGCCGCGGTCGACGAGGCACGCCGGATCTGGGACACCATCAACGGCCCCAACCTCGAGCAGAACGTCGCCCCCACCCGGGGGCGGGCGCACCTGGTGCTGCGCAAGGACTCCGACCACTCGGTGCGGTACGTCCGGCTGCGCAAGCTCTGAGGCGGCGCGGGGCCCGCGCCCACCGCGCGGACCTACAGCGAGAGCTGCGTCCGTACGACCTGCGCGAGGCGGTCTGCGACCTGCTGGGCCTGGTCGGAGGTCGGGGCCTCGACCATCACGCGTACGAGGGGCTCGGTCCCCGAGGGACGCAGCAGGACCCGTCCACGGTCCCCCAGCAGCGCCTCCTCCTCGGCGACCGCGGCGGCGAGGACCGCGTCCTCGTCGGCACGCGCCTTGTCCACCCCGGGGACGTTGACCAGCACCTGCGGCAGCCGCTCCATGACCGAGGCGAGCTCGGCCAGGGCCAGGCCGGTGGAGGCCATCCGCTCGAGCACCTTCAGCGCGGTCAGCACGCCGTCGCCGGTGGTGGCGTGCTCGGAGAGGATCACGTGCCCGGACTGCTCCCCTCCCAGGGAGTACCCCGAGACGCGCATCGCCTCCAGAACGTAACGGTCGCCCACCTTGGTCTGCCGGACGCCGACGCCGTGCTCCTTCATGGCGTTGACGAACCCCAGGTTGCTCATGAGCGTGGCGACCACGGTGTCCTTGGCCAGCCGGCCCTGTTCCCGCAGCGCGAGCGCGAGGATCGCGAGGATCTGGTCCCCGTCGACCACCTGGCCCGAAGCATCCACGGCGAGGCAGCGGTCGGCGTCCCCGTCGAGGCCGAAGCCGGCGTCGGCGCCGTGGGCCAGGACGGCCGCCTGCAGCGACCCCAGGTGCGTGGAGCCGCAGTTGTCGTTGATGTTGAGCCCGTCGGGCTCGGCGTGGATCGCGACCACCTCGGCGCCCGCGTCCCGCAGCGCCTTGGGACCGACCACGGACGCCGCACCGGAGGCGCAGTCCAGGACGACCTTGAGCCCCGCCAGCGGCGTGGTGACGGTCCGGACCAGGTGGGCCGCGTAGTCGTCGACGGCAGCCTCGTACGTGCTGACCCGGCCGACCCCGCCACCGGTCGGACGCGCCCACTCCTCGTCCATCCGCTTCTCGATCGCGATCTCGATGGCGTCGTCCAGCTTGCGACCACCGCGGGCGAGGAACTTGATCCCGTTGTCGGGCATCGGGTTGTGGCTCGCCGAGAGCATCACGCCCAGGTCCACGCCCAGCGAGTCGGTCAGGTACGCCACGCCCGGGGTCGGCAGGTCGCCCAGCAGGAGCACGTCGACGCCGGCCGAGGCGAGCCCGGCGACCACGGCAGCCTCAAGGAACTGCCCGGAGATGCGGGTGTCACGCCCCACCACCGCCCGCGGGCGGTGACCGGCGAACTCGCCACGGTCGGCCAGGACGTGGGCCGCTGCGACCGAGAGGTCGAGGGCCAGGTTGGCGGTGAGGTCCACGTTGGCGAGACCGCGCACGCCGTCAGTTCCGAAGAGTCGAGCCACGAGGAGTCACGCTAACGGATGCCGTACCGCCCCACGAACCCGCCGCACACCTCGACGTCACGGCGTACGGCTGCTCCCCCGACCAGCCACCGCGGCCTCGCGCCACCGCGACCTCGCGCCGCCGCGACCTCGCGCCGCCGCGGAGATGCGCGGGCCCGGAAATGCGGAGCACCCCGCCCCGGAGAACCGGGACGGGGTGCTGCGCGCGGTGCTGCGGTCAGCGCTTGCTGAACTGCGGCGCCTTGCGGGCCTTCTTGAGACCGGCCTTCTTGCGCTCGATGACGCGGGCGTCACGGGTGAGCAGGCCAGCCTTCTTGAGGGTGGGGCGGTTGGCCTCGACGTCGATCTCGTTGAGCGAGCGGGCCACGCCCAGGCGCAGCGCGCCGGCCTGGCCGGTGATGCCGCCGCCGTGGATGCGGGCGATCACGTCGAAGCGGCCCTCGAGGCCGAGAGCCGCGAACGGCTCGTTGACGACCTGCTGGTGCAGCTTGTTGGGGAAGTAGTCCTCGATGGTGCGACCGTTGATGGTCCAGGTGCCGTTGCCGGGCACCAGGCGGACGCGGGCGACGGCCTCCTTGCGACGGCCGGTGGCCGCGCCGGGGGCGATGGTCGCGGGGCGGAGCTCGGCGTCAGCGGACGGCGCGCTCTCCGACGTGTAGGCAACGCCCTCGGCGTTGGTCTCGAAGGTCTCTTCGACCTCGACGTTGTTCTCAGTCATGAGTTCTGTGTCCTCGATCGAATTACTGCGAGACCTGGGTGATCTCGAACGGGGTGGCCTGCTGTGCAGCGTGCGGGTGGTCGGCGCCGGCGTACACCTTGAGCTTCTTCAGCTGCTGGCGGCCCAGGCGGTTCTTGGGGAGCATGCCCCACACGGCCTTCTCGATCGCCTTGCGGGCGTCCTTCTCGAGCAGCTCGCCGAACGGCGTGGCGGACAGGCCGCCCGGGTAGCCGGAGTGGCGGTAGGCCATCTTGGTGGTCTTCTTGTTGCCGGACAGGGCAACCTTCGACGCGTTGACGATGATGACGAAGTCACCGGTGTCCATGTGCGGGGCGAACTGCGGCTTGTGCTTGCCTCGCAGCAGGTTCGCGGTCTGGACGGCCAGACGGCCCAGAACGATGTCGGTGGCGTCGATGACGTGCCATTCGCGCTGGATGTCGGCGGGCTTGGGGCTGTACGTGCGCACGGCTGTATCCCGTTCTTGTTCGTTGGAACCGGACAGGTCTGCCTGTCCGGCGGTGTTGCGGCGGCCACTGACGAACACGGCCCGGTTCGCTCCCGGTGGCCCACCGTCGTGGCTGGGCCGGGGATGACGTCCGGATCTGCACCCTCACCGGCACCGGAGGACCGGGCAGGCGGAATGGGCGCGGCAGAAGTCGCGACTTGCAAGAGTACGGGGGCCCTCAGGTGACGGTCAAAACGCCGCGTATCACCTGGGCGGGCGCCAGCGCCAGCACCGACCCCGGCGGGTCGCGCCCCGCGATGCCCCGCGGGCACGGTGCGCGCACCACGAAGGCCCTCGCGCCACGCTTGCACGGGGTCTCCATCGTCTCAAACGGGTGACCCGCTTCGCGGTCGATTCGCCGACGCGGATAAGTTGGTGAGGACAAACACACATGCGAATGCACTGCGAGCAAGGAGCCGACGTGACCGAC
>NZ_JBJEHY010000136.1:0-33163 GCF_051876515.1 Nocardioides sp.
TCGAGCTGACCGAGGCGCTCATCGAGCGCGGCCATGCCTACGTGGCTCCGGACGGGTCCGGAGACGTCTACTTCGACGTCAAGAGCTGGCCCCGCTACGGCGAGCTGTCCGGCATGAAGGTCGACGAGATGGAGGCGGCGGCCGACGCCGACCCCCGCGGCAAGCGCGACCCGCGCGACTTCGCGCTGTGGAAGGGCTGGAAGCAGGAGTCCGAGCCGGCGAGCGCGGCCTGGCCCTCCCCGTACGGTCCCGGACGTCCCGGATGGCACATCGAGTGCTCGGCCATGGCCGGCAAGTACCTCGGCGAGGCGTTCGACATCCACGGCGGCGGCGTCGACCTGCGCTTCCCGCACCACGAGAACGAGCAGGCCCAGTCGCGTGCCGCCGGGCACCCGTTCGCCTCGTACTGGCTGCACAACGCGTGGATCACCACGGCCGGCGAGAAGATGTCGAAGTCGCTCGGCAACTCCCTGCTGGTGCCCGAGGTGCTCAAGCGCGTGCGCGGCGTCGAGCTCCGCTTCTACGTGGTGGCGGCGCACTACCGCTCCCACGTCGAGTTCTCCTTCGAGGCGCTCGACGAGGCCGCGAAGTCGTACCAGCGGCTGGAGTCGTTCGTGCTGCGCGCCGCCGAGCTGCTGGGCGAGGTGCCGGCTCCCGGCGAGCTCGCCCCCGCCTTCACCGAGGCGCTCGACGACGACCTCGGCACCCCGGCGGCCGTGGCCGCCCTGCACGAGGCCGTGCGCACCGGCAACAAGGCGCTGGCCGACGGCGACGCCGCGGAGGTGGCCCGGCTCGCCGGCTCCGTCCGCGCCATGCTCGACGTCCTCGGCCTCGACCCGTACGACCCGGCCTGGGGCGGCGACGACGCCTCGGCGTCGGAGACGTTGACCGGAGTGGTCGACGTGCTCGTCCAGGGCCTGCTCGCCGACCGCGCCGCTGCGCGCGAGGCGAAGGACTGGGCGCGCGCGGACGCCATCCGGGACCAGATCAAGGCGGCCGGCATCGTGGTGACCGACACCCCGACCGGCCCGAAGTGGAGTGTGAACTGACGTGGCTGGCAACTCGCAACGACGCGGAGCGATCCGCAAGTCCGGCAAGGGCGCGAGCGTCGGGTCCGGCGGCCAGGTCCGCCGCGGCCTGGAGGGCAAGGGCCCCACGCCCAAGGCCAAGGACCGGCCGTACCACAAGGCGCACAAGGACGCCCAGCGTGCCGAGCGCGCGGAGCAGCGCCGTCCCAAGCGGCGCACCACCGGTGAGGCCGAGTGGATCGTCGGTCGCAACTCGGTGCTGGAGGCGCTGCGTGCGCACATCCCGGTGACGGCCCTGTACGTCGCCGAGGGCGCCGAGCGTGACGGCCGTCTGCGTGAGATCTTCAAGCTCGCCGCGGAGGGCAGCATCAACCTGCTCGAGGTCACCCGCAACGAGCTCGACCGCAGCACCGGGGGCGTGGTCAACCAGGGCATCGCGGCCCGCCTGCCCGCCTTCGAGTACGCCCACGCCGACGACCTGGTCGACGAGGCGAAGGCGTCCGGCGACGTCCCGCTGATCATCGTCCTCGACTCGATCACCGACCCCCGCAACCTGGGGGCCGTGGTCCGTTCCGCGGCCGGGTTCGGCGCCCACGGGGTCGTCATCCCCGAGCGCCGCGCCGCCGGCATGACCGCCTCGGCGTGGAAGACCAGCGCGGGCGCCGCGGCCCGGCTCCCGATCGCGCAGACGGTCAACCTGACCCGCCAGCTCAACGCGTACAAGGACGCCGGCTGCATGGTGGTCGGTCTGGCCGCCGACGGTGACGTGACGCTGCCCGAGCTGTGCGCCGAGGGCGGCCTCGCCGAGGGTCCGCTGGTCGTCGTCATCGGCTCGGAGGGCAAGGGCCTGGGGCGCCTGGTCTCCGAGACCTGCGACCAGATCGTGTCGATCCCGATCGCGAGCCGGTTGGAGTCCCTCAACGCCTCCGTCGCGGCGTCGGTCGCGCTGTACGCCATCTCCCAGGCTCGCGCCTGACCATGGCGCAGCGCACCCGCCGCCTGCTGCGAGTCGCTGCGCTCGCGGGGGTGGGCGGCGCCGTCGCGCTGGTCGCGGGGGCGGCGTTCTTCCTGACCGACTCCCGGAGCATGGTGGTGGCCGGGCACGACGCTGTGGTGCGCCCCACGCTGGACGACCACGCCGTCATCCGGACCGGTCCGCTCCTGCCGGACCTCCGGATGGGGGTGTCCACGCCCGTCGGGGTGGACGTCGAGCTGGGCGCCACCGAGATCTCCTCCCCGGAGGAGCTGGTGCAGCGGTACGGCTTCATCGCCTCGGAGCCGGCCAGCCAGGTCGACAAGGTCTCCGCGGCCGTGCGCGACATGGCCGTCTCGGCGGCCCTGCGCGGGATCGCGGTCGGCGCCGTGCCGGTCGTGGTCTGGCTGCTCGTCGGACGCGAGCGACGCCACCAGCTGTACGCCCGCCTGGGCACCCCGTCCGGCGCTGCCGCGGGTGCGGCCCTGCTGGTGCTGCCGCTGCTGGTGTGGCAGCCGTGGGTCGACGACTCGGCCCCCGTGGGACAGGCCGGCGCGTGGGTCGGGCTGCAGGAGTTCCTGGGACCCGAGGTGGACCTCCCCGACGCGGTCGACGCGGTCGAGATCCGGCAGAGCACGACGACCGACCAGACCAAGCGCCTGGTGATGAGTGCGGTCGACACGTACGAGAAGAGCCGCGAGTTCTACGACGCCGCAGCCGAGAAGGCCGCCCTGCTCGCCGGGATCCGGACGCCCGAGGAGGGCGAGACGGTTGCGCTGCTCGTGACCGACCGCCACGACAACATCGGGATGGACCCGGTCGCCCGGGCCGTGGGGGACCGCGCCGGTGCCACGGTGGTGCTCGACGGTGGGGACGACACCTCGACCGGACAGTCGTGGGAGGAGTTCAGCCTCGACTCCCTCGACGCCGTCTTCTCCGACCTCGACCGGTACGCGGTGGCCGGCAACCACGACAACGGCACCTTCGTGCGCGACCACCTCGCAGCGGCGGGCTGGGTGATGCCGCAGGCGGAGTCCGTGGAGGGGCCGGGCGGCGGTCTGCTCTTCGGGGTCGACGACCCGCGCTCGAGCGGGCTGGGCAACTGGCGCGACGAGGTCGGGACGTCGTTCGCCGACGTCTCCGAGCACGTGGCCGACCTGGCCTGCGCGTCGCAGCAGCGGATCTCGACGATGCTGGTCCACGACGCCAACCTGGGGCGCCAGGCCCTCGAGCGCGGCTGCGTGGACCTCGTCGTGGGCGGCCACACCCACGTCCAGGCCGGCCCGACCGAGATCGTCTCCGAGGACGGCGCCGTCGGCTACTCACTGACCAACGGCACCACGGGCGGGGCGGCGTACGCCATCGCGATCGGTTCGAAGCCCCGGCGCGACGCCCACGTCAGCCTGATCACCTACGACGACGCCGGCCGACCGACCGGTGTGCAGTGGGTGGAGCTCAAGACCAACGGCGTCTTCGAGGTCTCCGAGTGGGTGGCGATCACGCCCCGAGCCGCCGGCGAGGAGCCGGTCGACGAGGCGCCGGCCGACGACCAGCCCGAGGACGGCGGGAGCAGCGCGGGAGAGCGCTGAGCTCCCGGGTGCGCGGGTAACCCCAACGCACCATCTGGGGTATCCCTTGAGCAGTTCGGGCCCACGGTGTCAGTGGTGGCTGTCATCCTTCCCACGTGGTGGTTGCCGAACGAATGCGGACGCTCGAGGACTCCAGTGCGCTCACGGGGGACTCGATCGACGTCGCTGCCCGCGTCGCGTGGACGCTGCGGATGGCGCGGGTCACCTCGCCGGACGACGTCGACTCGCGGCTCCGTTCGCTCGCGGACCAGCTGGGGTCCAGCCCGGCGCACCTCTCCCGCGTCGAGACCGGGCAGCGGCGCGACGGGGAGCTCGTCGACGGGTACGAGTGGGCCCTGGGGCTCCCGGCAGGATCGTTGCGCGGGCCCATCGAGGTGCTGTGCCGCGGATTCGCGAGCCAGAGCCCACGTGACCTCTCGCCCGGTCGCGTCGTGACCGACGTCCACGAGATGTCCCGGCTCACCGGGACGGTGCTGGGCGACGGGCCCGTCTCCGGCGGGGACTGGATGCGCTGGGCCGGGGCCCTGTCCCAGCCCGGCAACATCGGTCTGCCCGAGGAGTCGGCCCGGCACGCGGTGCGGCGCCTGGTGGCCGAGATGGGGCGCAGCGTCGGTCACGCGTACCCGAGCCGGTACGAGGCGCTGTCCCGTCTGCGCTGCAGCGGGTACGGACACCTGCTCGTCGAGGTGGCCCGCGAGGTGCTCGCGGAGCCGTACGCCGCGGGCACCCTCGACCTGATGAGCGCGATCGGGGAGGCCCGCTCCGAGGGCGTGGAGGAGTGGTTCGTCGGGCTGTTGCGCTCCGGCGACGACCGTCTCGTGCTGGCCGGTGCGCTGGGGTTGGAGAACCTCGGGGAGATCGCCGGAGCCGAGGTGTGGGCCGACGTCCTGGAGGCGCTGGTCGAGGCGTTCGACTCCAGCACGCCCGGGTCGTCGCAGGCTGAGTGGACGGCCCACCTGCTCCGGCTGGTCCCGCGGGCGGTGCTGCAGGAGCGGACCTGCCGGCCCTCGCGTCCGCTCCCCGCGGCCCCCGACATCGGTGAGGTCGACGAGTCCGGCGCCAACGCGCTGTGGTCACGGTGCCTGGAGTCCGCGCGGCGGGTGAGCACCGTCCTCGACCTGCCCACCCAGCCGATGCTCGCGCGCCTGCTGTTCGACGTGGCGTACTGCCCGTGGGAGTCGCGCGCCGTCACCGGCTACATGCTCCTCGACGCGCTGCCTGCGCTGACGCCGTTGCTGGGTGCGGAGGTCCACCACCTCTACGAGTCCGCTCCCTCCCCGGGGTTGCAGCGGCGGCTCGTGCGGCGGTGGGCCCGTTCTCCGTACGCCCAGGACGCCGCCGAGCGTGGCGGGTGGCTCGGCTCCGAGGACCCGGTGGTGCGCAGCGGCGCCCTCCAGGCGGCCGGCGCTGCGGGCGTGCACCTCCCGATGCCCGACCTCGTGGCCGCCCTCGACGACCCGCAGACGCGGATCGCCGCCATCTACTCGATCGGCATGAGCGGGCACCCGCTCCTGCGGGGCGGGCTGGACAGCGAGGCGCTCTCGTCGACGTCGCCCTCCCTGGCGAGGGCCGGCCTGGCGTGGTGGCTGGCCAACGGCGCGCGCGTCACGCTCTGAGTCACGCCAGGCGCCACACGTCGAACCGGGGGGAGGCCGTCGCCGGCACCACCAGCACTCCCGCTGCTGCGACCAGGTCGACGGAGCCGGGCTCGCTGCCGAGGAGGTGGCGGGCGCGGGTCGCGCCGAGTCCGTCGACGGGAAGAGCCACGGCCTCCGCGGGGCCGCGGCGCGCCACCACCAGGTAGCTCCCCTCGGGGTGCTCGCGCAGGAAGGCGACGGTGTCCTCGTCGGCGTGGGCCCACCGCAGACCGCCGCGGCGCATTCCGACGTGCCCGTGCCGCAGGGCGGCCAGGGCGGCGTACGTGTCGAACGTGGTGCGGTCCCAGCTCTCCGGGGCGTCCCACGGCATCGGGCGGCGGGCGTCCTCGCCGGTGACGCCCTCGAGCCCGATCTCGTCGCCGGCGAAGACCAGCGGAACCCCGGGGAGGGTGAACTGCAGACCAGCGGCCACGCGGTGCACGGCCGGGTCGCCGACGACGGTGCGGATCCGGGCCGAGTCGTGGGAGCCGAGGATGTTCCAGCTGGCGGTGGTGGCCTTCCAGCCGTACGCCCCCATCCAGGCGCGCCAGGTGGCGACGACCTGGGCTCCGCCGCGCCGGGCCACCGGGACCGGGCGCCCGAACGCGCGTGCCGGGGACTCCTCGTGCCGCAGCCACGACCACAGCGGCCAGGAGAACCCGGAGTAGTTCATCGTGCCGTGCCAGCCGTCGCCGTCGACGTCCGCGCTGGCGTCGTGGTTGTGCTCCCCGATGACGAGGGGCTCGGCGTGCAGGTCGGCGGCGGTGCGGCGTACGGTGCGGGCCACTTCGTGGGCCACGTCGAGCGCCCCCAGCCGACCGGTCATGTTGGCCACGTCGATGCGCCAGCCGTCCACGCTGAACGGCGGGTGGAACCACCGGCCGACGACCGAGTCGGGTCCCTCGAGCATGGCGGCCCGCAGGTCGGGGTCGCCGTGGTTCACCTTGGGCAGGGTGTGGTGCCCCATCCAGGACTCGTACGTGCCGTCGGGGCGGAAGTGGTACCAGGAGCGGCGCGGTGAGTCGGGGTCGGCGACCGCGTCGGTGAACCACTCGTGGGTGTCGCCGGTGTGGTTGGTGGTGAGGTCGCCCAGGATCCGCCAGCCGCGTGCGTGCACCGCCTGGCTCAGCCGGGCGTACGCCTCGTCCCCGCCGAGGAGGTCGTCGACGTGGTCGAAGGTGGTGGCGTTGTAGCGGTGGTTGGACTCGCCCGGGAAGACCGGGGTCGTGTAGACGACGTCGACGCCGAGGGCCTCGAGGTGGTCGAGGTGCTCGGTGAGGCCGTCGAGGTCGCCGCCGAAGAGCTGCAGCGGGGTCCGGGGGTCAGTGGGCTCGAACGCGACCTCGTCGCCCCAGGCGGCCGGCACGGCCCAGGCCGGCGTGGGACGGTCCGCTGCGGCCGCCGACCGCGCGAAGCGGTCGGGGAACACCTGGTAGACGACGCCGTCGCGACCCCAGTCCGGGGCGGGCGGGTGCACCGTGAGGACGAAGTCGCCCGCGTCCGGGGGATCGGTGTCGACGAGCCCGGCGCCGGTGAGCCAGCGCTGCGAGCCGTCGGCCCCCACCAGCAGGAACCGGTAGTGGGTGCGCGGGTTGTGCACCGGCAGGTCGGCCTCCCACCAGAGAACGCCGTCCGCGCTCGCCCCGGGGCGGGCCGCGTGGAAGACGGGCTCCGCGTCGTGCGTGGTGCGCAGCCACACCGCCTCGGGCGGCTGCTCCACGCTGGTGCGCACGCGCACCGTGACCGCCTGGTCCAGGCGCGGCGCCTCGTCGGACACGTACAGGGGAGACCCGTCGTGGTGCGGGTCGTGCAGCAGGCCCATACGCCCATCCTCGCAACCGGTGGGCGGTGGTGCGAGTCCGCAGGGCCGCACCGGTTCGCCTAGGATGTGCGCGCCGCGCCGGAAACGGTGCGTGCCGGTGTAGCTCAGTTGGTAGAGCGCTTCTCTTGTAAAGAAGATGTCGCGGGTTCGACTCCTGTCACCGGCTCCGCGTCGAGAACGCAGAAGATCCCGGCTCCTTGGGGGTAGGAGCCGGGATCTTCGCGTGTCAGGGCGTCAGCAGGCCGGGACGACCTCGTAGGTCGCGATGTTCAGGCTCTGGACCGTCCCGGTCGGGACCCAGTCGTTCGCCGTGACGGTCGTGGGGGTCGTTGAGTGGACCCGCGCGTTCGTGTTGCTCCCAACGCTGAGCCTGACTACCTGGGTGCCCGGCCAGGTGGAGGCGTCGCTCTCGACCGGCTCCGGAGGAATGGCGAAGTTGATCGTGCGGACGCCCAGGGAGGTCGATGCCGTCAGCGCGGGCATGGTGCCGGTGAAGGTGGTCGCGATCCGGGTGCCCCTGACGATGGCCACGTTGCCGGGGTTGAGCGTCATGGGGATCGGTGTTGAAGCCGGCGTCAGTCCACCCCCGAAGTCGTAGGTGGTGTTCATCGTGCCGGACACCACCGTGCGACCACCGATACCGAACTGCCCGTCGTAGGCAGCGTTGGTGGCCGCCAAGCCAAGGGTCGAGACGTACGAGATCGGCTGGGCCGGCACGGTTGCCCCAGCGAGAACGTACTGGGGGAGCCTGAAGGTGAAGTCCACCTTCGTGATGCCGTCCGTGCGGTTGGTGATGGGGCTCGTGACCAGCGTTCGGACGCGCGTGTACCTGGTCAGGGTGATGTCCTGCCAGATCACCGGGTTGGCCGATGTCAGGCACATGGTCGGAGTCGCTGCGAACGCGGGCGCAGCGGACACGAGTGAGACGGCGGGCACGGCCCAGGCGGCGGTGCGGACGACTGTTCTTCGGGTGGGGTGGAGCTCGGTCATGGGGGTCCCTCCAGTGGCAGTGCCTGGGGCGGCGAGACGCATCGCAGCCGAGCCCCCCCGCGGCAGTCAGTTGTGACGACCGAAACCTAGGGATTCCGTCGGTATGTGACTACGGCCACAGCAGAACGTCTCAGTGGGTGAGATTCCACGAGTATCTGGAGCGTCCGGCTCAGGAGGCGCAATGTGACGGGAATGACCGGATGTGACGCACGTTCACGAAGAACTCCCGGACTCTCGCGCCAGTCCGGGAGTTCTTCCTGTTCGGTGCGATCGCCTCGGAAGCTCTCCTTCGGCGCGCACGTGCGGTGCTAGATGGCAGGAATGGCGAACGGGTCCGGGGAGAACGGGATGTTCTCCGTGGCCTCGGCGTTGATGCCTGTGACGATCATCCGGAGTTCGACATCGCCGGGCGCGGCGAGCGTGAGGTCGAGGGGGACCGGCAGGCCGGCCGATTGCCCGGCCGGGATCTGGAGGAGCCCGCCCGGCGGGACGGTGAGCTTGAAGCTCGTCTGGGGGCCGGCCGCGAGCGACGGGGCGATCGTGATTCCCGCCAATCCTTCAACGGGAATGGGGGCTCCCAGGTCGACCGTCATTTCGCTGACCGCGATGCTGGACGTGATGAGAACCTCGATGCCGTCGACGGCCAGGTCGCCAGTGTTGGTGAATGTCATCGTCGTGGGCATCTGCAGCGTCTGGGCGCCCGTTCGGGTCGGCGCCACCGGTGCCGTGGTGGACAGGTCGGTGTAGTTCGACGACGCTGCGAAGGCCGGGGCGGCCGTCACCAGCGTGACCGCGGGCACGGTCCAGGCGGCCGTGCGGACGACGGTTCTTCGGGTGGGCTGGAGCTGGGTCATGGGGGTCCCTCCGGTGGTGTGCCCGGGGCGGCGGGACGTACGACCTGCTACCCGAGGCGGTCGATGTGACGGGACGAAACCTAGGGATTCCGCCAGTATGTGACCACGGACACACCCATTCGTCTCATCGGCTGAGAATCGTCCGGAGAATTCTTGACCGGGGTATGCGAGGGCCCTCTCGGCCGGACGTGACGAGCTCCCGACGCCGGGTGAGGCGATCGGAACTCGTGCCGTCAGGCTGGTCGCGACGTTGCGCGGGAGGGAGCCGGTCCGGTCCGGGTCAGCGGACCTGGGTGACCTCGAACTCCATCGGCGGGGAGGCGATCACGTCCTGGGCGGCGATCAGCCGGAGCTCGCGCTCGCCGGAGTCGAGCGTCGCCTGCAGGACGTTGAACACCGTCGACGCCGTACGGGCCAGCGCCTCGGCGTGCGAGCCGGTCTCGCCCAGATGGGCGGTGAACAGGGCGGCGGTGATGTCGCCGGAACCGTTGAACTTCACCGGAAGCAGCGGGGTGACGACCAGCCAGGCGCCCTCGTCGGTGACGGCCATGATGCCGATCGAGCCCTCGGGCACGGCCTCCACGGAGGTGACCAGGATCGTCGACGGGCCCATCGCGCGCGCCGCGTCCGCCGAGGCGAGCACGTCCTCGAGCGAGACCGGCTCGGTCTCGGTGATGAAGCCGAGCTCGAACTGGTTGGGCGTGATGATGTCCGCGACCGGGATGACCTTCTCGCGGATGATCGGCGGGATCGCCGGGTTGACGAAGCAGCCCGACTTCGCGTTGCCCATCACGGGGTCGCAGGTGTACGTCGCGGCGGGGTTGGCCGCCTTGACCTTGCCGACCGCCTCGACGATGACCTCGGCGATCTCGGGGGAGCCCTGGTAGCCGGTGATCACTGCGTCACAGGTGGCGAACGCGCCCCGCGCCTCCACTCCGGCCAGCACGGCGCGTACGTCGTCGGCCGGGATGATCGGCCCGCCCCACTCGCCGTACCCGGTGTGGTTGGAGTAGTTGACCGTCAGGACCGGCCAGACCTCGTGCCCGAGGCGCTGCAGCGGGAAGACGGCGGCGGAGTTCCCGACGTGGCCGTACGCGACGTGGGACTGGATGGAGAGCACTCGCACCAGCACAACCTAGCGCGCGGGTCCGGTCCACGATGCAGGAGAGCACTACCGGAGCGAACTAGAACTTGTTACGGTTCGGCGACATACGCGCGGTATGTGACCGGGGTCTCAGTCTCCGGCGCTCGAACGATGAGGTGTTGCATGGCGAAGAAGTCCTCCGCTCCGACGGCCACCGAGGCCGACTACGTCGTCGTCGGCGCGGGTAGTGCCGGGTGTGCCGTGGCGGGCCGGCTGGCCGAGGCCGGCGAGTCGGTCCTGCTCGTCGAGGCGGGCGGTCCCGACTCCTCGATCATGTTCCGTCGCCCCGGCATGATCACGATGATCCACAGCGAGCCCAAGCTGAAGAAGAAGTTCGACTGGGGCTTCCGCCACGCCGAGCAGGAGCACCTCGGTGGCCGCCGACCGTCCGCCCCGCGCGGTCGCGTCATGGGCGGCTCGGGCTCGGTCAACGGCATGATCTACGTCCGCGGCAACAAGGGGAACTTCGACTCCTGGGCGGCCGAGGGCAACACCGGCTGGGGGTACGAGGACGTCCTGCGCCAGTACAAGCGCATGGAGACCTGGCAGGGCCCGGCCAGCGAGTACCGCGGCACCAGCGGCCCGGTCAAGGTGCTCGAGAACGGCGACATCTGCGACGCCGCCAGCACCTTCATCGACGCCGGCGTGAGCGCCCTGGGTGTCAAGCGCAACCCGGACTACAACGGCGCCGACCAGCACGGCATGCACGTCATCCAGGAGAACACCTCCAACGGCATCCGCTACTCCTCGTCGTACGCCTACCTCGTCGACAAGGTGCTGCCCTCGCTCAACATCATCACCGGCGGGCACGTCACCCGGATCGTCATCGAGAACGGCCGCGCCACGGGCGTCGAGATGCGCGGGGACACGGGCACGTACACGCTCAAGGCCAACAAGGAGGTCATCGTCTCCGGTGGCGCCTTCAGCTCGCCGCAGCTGCTGATGCTGTCGGGCATCGGGCCGGCGGCGCACCTGGCCGAGCACGGCATCCAGGTCGTGGCCGACCTCCCGGTGGGCGACAACCTGCACGACCACATGTTCGTGCCGATGACGTACGCAGTCGACAACTCGCCGCACCGCTCGAGCGCGATGTACTTCGGCGCCGCGATCCTCAAGGACCGCCTGCGTCCGGGCAAGACGTTCATGGCGCACTCGGTGTTCGAGGCCGGCGGCTTCGTCGAGACCTCGCTGGCCGAGGCCGGCATCCCCGACATGCAGTTCTTCGCCATCCCGTGGTCGTACCCGCCGTTCCAGGACGAGCCCGTCCGGCTGAGCCCCGACAAGCGCCCCTCGCTGTCGGTCTTCTCGACGATGGTGCAGCCGCGCTCGCGCGGCACGCTGCGCCTGGCCAGCGCCGACCCGTCCGCCGGCCCGGTGATCGACCCGCGCCTGCTCTCCGACGGCCGCGACCTGCAGGTCCTCATGGAGGGCCTCGAGATGCTCCGTGCCGTGATGGCCGACCCGGCGATGAAGGGTCACGTGCAGGAGGAGTACGAGCCCGGTTCCGCGATCACCGGCGACGCGCTGAAGGCCGAGGCGATCAAGCGCGCCACCACCGTGTACCACCCCGTCGGCACCTGCCGGATGGGCGTGGACGAGCGCGCCGTCGTTGACCCGCAGCTGCGCGTGCGCGGCATCGAGGGGCTCCGGGTGGCGGACGCCTCGATCATGCCGTCGATCATCACCGGCAACACCAACGCGCCGTCGATGATGATCGGCGACAAGGCCGGGGACCTCATCCTGGGCACCTGACCCGTACGACCTGGACGGCGGCCGTCCGGCGGGTGCGACGAGCACCGGCCGGGCGGCCCCGTACGGCTCAGGCGACCTGGAGCGAGCGCTTGGACAGGCCCATCCAGAAGCCGTCGATGACCTGGATCCCGGGGTCGTCCGCCTTGCTGGCCGCGCCCAGGGTCACGAACAGCGGCGTGTAGTGCTCGACCGTCGGGTGGGCGTACGGCATGCCCGGCGCCAAGGACTGGTAGTTGGCCAGCGCGTCCACGTCACCGCGCGCCATCGCCTCACCGGCCCACGCGTCGAAGTCGACCGACCAGCCCGGCGCGGCCGCCTCGATGCGGAACTCCTTGAGGAACGGCAGGCCGTGGGTCAGGAAGCCCGAGCCGATGATCAGGACGCCCTCGTCGCGCAGGGGGCGCAGGCGCTCGCCGAGCTTCATCAGCTTCACCGGGTCCGAGGTGGGCAGGGACATCTGCAGCACCGGGATGTCGGCCTTGGGGTACATGATCTTCAGCGGCACCCACGCGCCGTGGTCGAGGCCGCGGTTGGTGTGCTGGTGGACCGGCTCGTTGTCCGGCATCATCGCCGCGATCCGCTGGGCCAGCGCGGAGGAGTCCGGGGTCTCGTACGTCATCTGGTAGTACTTCGGCGCGAACCCGCCGAAGTCGTAGACCAGGGGCGCGAAGTTGCCCGACAGGCTGACCGGCGCCGACTCCCAGTGCGCGCTGACGATCAGGATCGCCTTGGGGCGGGGAAGGTCCTGGGCCCACGCTGCCAGCTGCCCCGACCAGATCGGGTCGTCGAGGAGCGGCGGGGCGCCGTGACCGATGTACAGGGCGGGCATGCGTGCGTTCATGTCCAGCACAATAGTTCAAAGTCGAAGTTTATTCCTCGGCCGAGCGTCTCAGCCGGGGATCCGCCAGTCCACCGGTGAGCCGCCCTGCTCTGCCAGCAGTGCGTTGACGCGGCTGAACGGGCGCGAGCCGAAGAAGCCGCGGTACGCCGACAGCGGGGAGGGGTGCGCCGACTCCACCGACGGGATCGTCCCCAGGCGGGGCTTGAGGCTCTGCGCCGGGCGCCCCCACAGCAGCGCCACGCACGGACCGCCGCGTGCCACCAGCGCGTCGACGGCGCGCTCGGTGACCTCCTCCCAGCCCTGACCGCGGTGCGAGTTCGCGGCTCCCGGCCGTACGGTCAGCACCCGGTTCAGCAGCATCACGCCCTGGTCGGCCCACGCGGTCAGGTCGCCGTGGGCGGCGGGCGCGATGCCGAGGTCGTCGTGGAGCTCGGAGTAGATGTTGACCAGCGACTTCGGCAGCGGCCGCACCGACCGCTCGACCGCGAACGACAGGCCGATCGGGTGTCCCGGCGTCGGGTACGGGTCCTGGCCCACCACCAGCACGCGCACCTGCGCGAGCGGCCGGGAGAAGGCCCGCAGCACGTGCAGCCCGGCCGGCTGGTAGCCGCGACCGGCGGCCAGCTCGGCCCGCAGGAAGTCACCCATCCGTGCGATCTGGCCCTCGACCGGCGCCAGCGCGGCGGCCCAGTCCGGCGCGACGAGCCCACGCTCGACGAGGTCGGCCAGACCGCCCGGCACGTCGATCACCGCACCGGACGCTGCAGCCGGTCCAGGAACGCGACCATCACGGCCTCCCGCAGCGCCGGTGAGGCCACGTCGAGCAGTGCGTTGACGTCGGCCATCCGGGACGGGAGGTCGAGCGACCCGTCCTCGGAACCGCCACCGACGAGGCCGGCCGCCGCCAGCAGGCCGTCGAACTCCTCCTCGCCCAGCGTGGCAGGGTCGAGCGCGGCGACGAACGCCGCCACGCCCTCGTCGACCTGGACGGGGCCAGCGGCACGCGCGGCCGCGGCCGCCTCCGCGAGGGCGGCGGTGAACTCCTCGACGTGGTCGCCCGTCGCGGCGCTCACCGAGAAGTGCACGTTCGCCGGCGAGCCCGGGAAGCTCAGCTGCGGCTGCGTGAACCAGCCGCGCGCGACCAGCTCGTCGTTGAGCGTGAACGGGTCCATCGAGTCGTCGGTGGTCACGGCGACCAGGGTCGAGTCCGGACGGGCCACCACGCGCAGACCGTCGGTGGCGTCCACGGCGGCCACGATCGCCGCCGTCGCGTCCAGCGCCCTGCGGGTGAGCGTCGCGTACCCCTCGTCACCGATCGCGTTGACGACGGCCCACGCCCCGGCCACCGGCCCCCCCGAGCGGGTGGACTGGGTGGTGGAGTTGAGCATCGTGTAGCCCGGCCAGGCGGCCGACGCGAAGTACTGGGGACGGCGCAGCGAGGGGTCGCGGTGCAGCAGCAGCGAGGTGCCCTTCGGTGTGTACGCGTACTTGTGGGTGTCCACCGAGATCGAGGTGACGCCGTCCACGGCGAAGGTCCACGGCTCCACCACGTGGTCGACCGCGGGGGCGTACCCGAGCACCCAGCCGCCGATGCAGGCGTCCACGTGGCAGCGGATCCCGCGCGCTGCAGCCGCGGCCGCGACCGGGGTGACCGGGTCGACGACCCCGTGCGCGTACGACGGGGCGCTGACCGCCACGAGCACGGTGCGCTCGTCGATGGCCGCGACCATCGCGTCCACGTCGGCGCGCATGTCCTCGCCCACCGGCACCACGATCGCCTCGACCCCGAAGTACTTCGCGGCCTTGTGGAACGCCGCGTGGGCGGTCACCGGGATGACCATCGTGGGCCGCTCGATCTCGGGGTGGGCGTCGCGGGCGCCCTGCACGGTGAGCAGCAGCGACTCGGTGCCGCCCGAGGTGACGGTGCCCACCGCCGTGTCCGGGGCGTCGAAGAGGCGCAGCGCCCACCCGACGAGCTCGTTCTCCATCTGCAGCAGCGACGGGAACGCGGTCGGGTCGAGCCCGTTGGACCCCGCGTACGCCGCGACCGCGTCGCGGCCGAGCTGGTCGACCTCCGCGTCGCCGGAGTCGTACACGTAGGCCAGCGTGCGGCCGCCGTGCACCGGCAGGTCGCCGGCCTGGAGTCCGCGCAGGCGCGTCATCAGGTCGGTCGGGTTCATCGGGGGACCTCCACTTCGGCTGCGGCCACCTCGGCCGCGTCCAGACGGTACGCCCGCAGGGCCAGCAGGCTCAGCAGGACCAGGGCAGCGGGCAGGACGGAGAAGCCGAGCGTGATCGCGGTGAGCGCGGAGTCGGGCTGGACGACGGCCTCGCTGGACCGGCTCGAGACGTACCCGCCGATCGCCAGCAGGACCGCGAACACGGCCGGTCCGAGCGCCATGCCGAGGGTCTCGCCCGCGGTCCACACACCCGTGTAGACGCCGATCCGGTTCTCGCCGGTACGGGCGGAGTCGATCGCAGCAGCGTCCGGCAGCATCGCCATCGGGAAGACCTGGCAGCCCGCGTACCCCAGACCGACCAGCGCGGTCGCGGCGAAGACCACCCAGGCGGGCGCCCACAGGGCGCTCAGGGCGAGCAGGGCACCGGTGGCCAGGACGAGGGACGACAGGACGTACCCGGCGCGCTTGCCGATCCGGGTCCCCAGCGCTGCCCACGCCGGTGTCAGCAGCAGCGCGGGTCCCACGAAACAGACGAAGAGCGGCGTCGCCGCACCCGCCTTGCCGATCACGTCCTCGGCCAGGTAGTCGACGCCGGCCAGCATGCAGCCGGTGGCCAGCGCCTGCAGGACGAAGGTGGTCAGCAGCAGGCGGAAGTCCCGGGCCCGGGCGACCACCTTGAGCTGGTCCACCAGCGTCCCGGAGCCTGCCTGGACGGTCCCCACGGGGGCGTTCCGCGTGCCCCACCACGCGGACAGCACGCCGGCCAGGATGATCAGCGCCATCACGACGCCCATCACCCGGTAGCCGTCGCGGCCGTCGAAGGCGTTGCGGATCGCCGGGGCGCTGGCGCCGGCCACCATGATCGTCAGCGCCAGGATCGCGACCCGCCACGTCATCAGCCGCGTGCGCTCGTCGTAGGAGCTGGTGATCTCGGCGGGCATCGACACGTACGGCACCTGGAAGAACGCGTACGCGGTCGCGGCGAGCAGGAAGAAGACGAGGACCCAGCCCGCCTCCAGCGCCCGGTTGTCCATCTCCGGGCCGGCGAAGATCAGGGCGAACGCGCCGGCCAGCATCACGCCGGCGCGGATCAGCCAGGGACGCCGTGGCCCGGCCGGGTCGAGTGAGCGGTCGGAGATGCGCCCGGCGATCGGGTTGAGGACCACGTCCCAGAACTTCGGCAGGAAGACGATGACGCCGGCCAGGACCGCGGCGATGCCGAGCTCGTCGGTGAGGAACGGCAGGAGCATGAGACCGGGCACCGTGCCGAAGGCGCCGGTGGCCACGGACCCGGACCCGTACCCGATCCGGACCGACCGGGGGAGGGTGTTCGCGCCGGCCGACGCGGGCGAGGGGTGGTGTGACATGCGTCGCAGGGTAGTGGGTGGACGCGCCGCGGCGGCACACGGTCCACCGTGTGCCGCCGCGGGTCCCAGCGGGTTGGGGTCGGGTCAGATGCCGCAGCTCGAGGCGCTCCAGAACTTCCGGTTCGCGATGTCCACGTGGGCGTGGTCGTTGTGACCGGGGTAGCCCGGGCCGAGGATCGTCCCGAACGAGGTGTAGCGGGCCGCGGAGGCGATCTGGCAGAACGACGGGGAGCCGCTGAAGCCGACGAGGTCGAGCGCCATCCCGTACGTGTGGTAGCCGCTGCCGGAGCCCCCGACCGCCTTGTCGCACGAGACCGAGCGGAAGCCGGAGGTCACCCGCAGCGGCTTGTTGCCCAGGCGCTGGCGCAGGGCCTCGGCCCGCCACATCGCGCGCTTCAGGTTCTCCTTGACGGTGGTCGCGCTGACCGTGCCTCCGCTGTAGCCGCCCGCGCCGCAGCCGCCGTCGACCTCGGACCAGTCGAAGTGGGCCGTCGAGCAGTCGTCGTCCTGCAGGGCGTAGATCTTGGCGAACGTGGCGGGGCCGGCGATCCCGTCGGGGGTGAGGCCGTAGGCGCGCTGGAAGTTGGTCACCGCGGTCGTCGTGGCCGGCCCGAACGAGCCGTCGATGGCGAAGGTCGCCGACGACCCGTGCCAGCCGGCGACGCGGATCTGCAGCTGCTGGACGTCGGCACCGGTGCTGCCCGACGACAGCGACCGTCCCCACGTGTAGCAGCCGTCGGCGTGCGCAGGGGTGGCGCCGAGGGTGACGACGAAGAGGGACGAGGCCAGCATCGCCAGGGTGGCGACGAGGGCCCGGAAGGGTGACCGTGACCTGGTCGTGCGTGATCTGGTCTGGGCACGTTTCATCAGAGTTGCTCCTTTTCCCGAGTACGGAGTCGAACCGGACCAGACAAGCGGTCGAGGAGCAGCGCGGTCAAGGGGTGCGGGGTGAAGCCTTCCCGTCCGCGAGGTGTCGAGATGCTGCCGAGGAATGGCGCCGTGGGTTGGACCCGATCGTGTCGCGCGAGGGGCGCCGCCGGGGCCGCGGCCGTGGTTTCGGCGCCTCTGACCACCGCGCGAACCAGTCGTCGAGGACGGTCCAGGTGCTCCCGCGGGCGGCGCGTCCGGTGAGCATGCCGAGGTGGCCTCCCGGCACGATCTCGAACTGCACCTCGCGGGCCCCGGTGAGCAGGTCCGTGACAGGACGTACGGCCCCGACCGGCGCGATCCCGTCGGTGTTCCCGGCCAGCACGAGCGTGGGTGCCCGCACCGCCGCCAGGTCGATGGTGCGACCGCCGAGCTCCATCCGTCCGTCCTGCAGGTCGTTGCCCTTCACGAACCGGTGGTACAGCTGGCCGAACGAGCGGCCCGGGTAGGCGTGCATGCCGTCCATGAACGCCTCGACCGCCTCGAGCTGCGCGAGCAGATCGGTGTCGTCGAGGTGGGTGGCGACCACGAGCGGCTTGGTGACGAGCTTGTGCACCGAGGCCAGGGCGAAGCCCGCGCCCACCAGGGGGACCGGGATCCCGCCCATGGCCCGGTACGCGCGGGTGACCACGCCGCCCCCGGGCACCAGGTCGCCCAGACCGAGGTTGAGCAGCGGACGCACCGGGGCCATCAGCGGCACCTTCGACACGTCGACGGGCGAGCCTATGGCGGTGATCGAGGCGATCGGCAGGTCGGGGGAGTCGGCGGCGGTGAGCAGCGCGAAGATGCCGCCGAGGCTCCAGCCGGCCACGTGGACCGGGCGGCCGCCGGAGTGCTCGCGCACCGAGCGGATGGCGGTGGGCAGCACCTCCTCCACCCAGTGCTCCATCCCCAGAGACCGGTTGGCGAACGACACCTGGCCGTAGTCGACGACGTACGTGGGCCGCCCCAGCGAGACCAGGTGCTCCACGAGCGAGCAGCCGCGGCGCAGGTCGAAGCAGAGGGCCGGCGCCGCCAGCGGGGTGACCAGGAGGACGGGGTCCCCGGTGGGCGGGACGTCCGGGTCGGGCAGGTAGTGGTGGACCTCGCGGAGCTCGCCGGCGTCGATCAGGGTCCGCGGCATCGGACGGAGGTCCGCGATCCCGCCGTACAGCAGCTTGTGCGCGACGTTGCCCGCGGCGGCGAGCACCTGCTCGGGCTTCGGGATGAGGTCCATGTCCTCAACCTACGGGCGCACCGGCGGCCCCGTCAGTCCCCACGGCGGCCCGGTTGGGGGTAGACAAGGACCATGTGGTGGAAGGTGGCGGCGGGCCTCGGCGTGGCGGTGACCGCGTACGACGTCCTGCAGAAGAAGCACGCGATCCTGCGCAACTACCCGGTGCTCGGGCACGGTCGGTTCCTGCTGGAGGCCGTCGGGCCCGAGCTGCGGCAGTACATCGTCACCGGCAACGACCAGGAGCGACCGTTCAGCCGGGACCAGCGGCGCTGGGTCTACTCCTCGGCCAAGCTGGAGAACAACTACTTCGGGTTCGGCACCGACAACGACATGGAGACCCGGCAGGGGTACCCGATCGTCAAGCAGCGCACCTTCCACGTCGGTGAGACGCCGAGCCAGGTGACGCCGTCGGACGACCACCCGCTGCCCGCGCGCAAGGTCGTCGGCGCCGCCCGCGGTCGTACGCACGCCTTCCGGCCCGCCTCCGTCGTCAACGTCTCCGGGATGAGCTTCGGCGCCCTGTCCGCCAACGCGATCACCGCGCTCAACGAGGGCGCGAAGATCGCCGGCTGCCTGCACAACACCGGTGAGGGGGCGCTGTCGCCGTACCACCGTCAGGGCGGCGAGCTCGTCTTCCAGATCGGCACCGCCTACTTCGGGTGCCGCGACGCGCAGGGCACCTTCGACCTGGCCCGGCTCAAGGAGCTCGTCGCCTCCGCGCCCGTGCGGATGATCGAGATCAAGCTCTCCCAGGGGGCCAAGCCCGGCCTCGGCGGGATGCTCCCCGGCGCCAAGGTGTCGGCCGAGATCGCCGAGATCCGCGGCATCGAGGCCGGCAAGGACTGCATGTCGCCCTCGCGCCACACCGCATTCCACGACGTGGACTCGATGCTGGACTTCGTCGAGATGGTGGCCGCCGAGACGGGACTCCCCGTCGGCATCAAGTCCGCGGTGGGCGACCTGACCTTCTGGGACGAGCTGTCCGAGAGGATGACCGCCGACCGCATGGTCGACTTCGTCAACGTGGACGGCGGTGAGGGCGGGACCGGGGCGGCCCCGCTGGTCTTCGCCGACGCGGTGTCGTACCCGTTCCGGATCGGCTTCGCCGAGGTGTACAAGCGCCTCGCCGGCGCCGGTTTCGGCGACGACATCACCTTCATCGGCGCCGGCAAGCTGGGGCTGCCGGAGAACGCCCTGGTCGCCTTCGCGCTGGGGGCCGACATGGTCAACGTGGCCCGCGAGGCCATGCTGGCGATCGGCTGCATCCAGGCCCAGAAGTGCCACACCGACCACTGCCCGACCGGGGTCGCGACCCAGAACCAGTGGCTCGCGCGGGGCCTCGACCCGACGTCCAAGGCCGCCCGCCTCGCCAACTACGTCATCACCCTGCGCCGCGACCTGCACCACGTCGCCGAGGCCGTCGGGGTCTCCCACCCCGCCCAGATCACCGTCGACGACATCGACCTGGTCGACGGTCTGCTGTCGCGTCGCAGCCTGCGCGAGGTGTACGGCTACCCCGCCTGACGCCAGACCCCGGTTTCGACGGGCTCAACCTGCGGGTGGACCGGTTTCGACGGGCCCGACCGACGGCGGGCCTACTTCTTGCGCGCGGGGCGCAACGGCTTGAGGTGCTCGCCGGGCCCGGATGCCAGGGCCTCCATGAACGAGAGCGCCCACGACGCCACGTCGTGCTCGAGCACGGTGCGCCGCATGGCGCGCATGCGGCGCTGCAGCTCCTTGGGCTCCGCGCCGTACGCCTCGAGGAGTGCGGACTTGATGCCGTTGATGTCGTACGGGTTGACCAGCCACGCCTGACGCAGCTCCTCGGCCGCTCCGGCGAACTCCGAGAGCACCAGCGCGCCGTCCTCCTCGAGGCGGCAGGCGACGTACTCCTTGGCCACCAGGTTCATGCCGTCGCGGTACGGCGTCACCACCATCACGTCGGCCGCACGGTAGAGCGCCGCCATCTCCTCGCGCGGGTAGGAGGAGTGCAGGTAGGAGATCAGGGGGTAGCGGATCGTGCCGAGGTCGCCGTTGAGACGGCCCACGAGCCGGTCGATCTCGTCGCGCATCCGCTTGTACTCGCCCACGCGCTCTCGCGAGGGGGTCGCGACCTGGACGAACATGACGTCCTCGAGCGCCAGGTGGCCCTCGGAGACGAGCTCGCCGAACGCACGCAGGCGCGGGTAGATGCCCTTGGTGTAGTCGAGGCGGTCGACGCCGAGGAAGATCCGCCGACCGCCGGCCGCGTCACGGATCTCCTGCACGCGCTCCTCGACCTCGGGCGAGCGGGCCAGGCTCTCGTACCCGGCGGTGTCGATGGCGATCGGGAACGCGGCGGCGCGCACCGTGCGGTCGTCGGGCAGGAAGATCCGGTCGCGGTGCGTCTTGTGGCCCACCCGGGTGCGGACGAGGCGGACGAAGTTGCCCGACGCCTCGGGCAGCTGGAACCCGATCAGGTCGGCCCCCAGGAGCCCTTCCAGGATCTGGCGGCGCCACGGCAGCTGCGAGAAGAGCTCGGCCGGCGGGAACGGGATGTGCAGGTAGAAGCCGATGATGAGGTCGGGGCGCAGCTCACGCAGCATCTGCGGGACCAGTTGGAGCTGGTAGTCCTGGACCCAGACCCGGGCACCTTCGCTGGCCACCGACGCGGCCGCCTCGGCGAAGCGGCGGTTGACGCGGACGTAGGCGTCCCACCACTCGCGGTGGAACTCCGGCTTCGCGACCACGTCGTGGTACAGCGGCCACAGGGTGGCGTTGGAGAAGCCCTCGTAGAACTCCTCCACGTCCTCGCTGGTCAGCACCACCGGCACCAGCGTCACGCCGTCGTGCTCGAACGGGGCCAGCTCCTCGTCGGGAGAGCCGGGCCAGCCGACCCAGGCACCCCCGTCCTCGCGCATCACCGGTTCGAGGGCGCTGACCAGCCCGCCGGGTGAGCGGCGCCAGCCGACACTCCCGTCGGGCAGCTCGATGCGGTCGACGGGGAGTCGGTTGGCGACGATGACGAGGTCAGAGGTCACGTGACAACCCTAGGGGGCGACGGGACCCGGCGCGCCGGTTGACTGGATGTCGGGCCAGCCCTACCCCAGGTGTCGGGCTGGCAGGATCGTGCCGCGGCCCCCTCGAGGCTTCGATGGGAGCATGACGACGACACAGCTCAAGGAGCCCCTCGTGGCAGAGGCGACGACCCCCTCATCGTGGCGCGACCCGTACGCGCCGGGCGTGGTCGGGCGCACCCTGCGGGACAGCGCGTACGGCCTCACCGCCCTCCCGGTCGCCCTGCTCTCCTGCGTGGCGATGGTGGCTGGCGTGGGCGTGGGCGTCAGCACGCTGGTCATCTGGGTCGGGATCCCGGTCCTCGTGGGCACGGTGGCCCTGGCCCGGGTGTTCGCGTCGGCGCAGCGCGTGCAGCTGCGCGGGCTCGGCGTGGACGTGCACACCCCCGACTACCGGGTGGCTCCGCACGGCGCCTCCCGCGTCACCCGGCTGCTCACCCCGCTGCGCGACGTCCAGTCGTGGCTCGACGTCGTGTGGGGCGTCGTCTCGCTGGTCACCGGCACCCTGGCGTTCAGCGTGGTGCTGACCTGGTGGGCCGCCGCGGGCGCCGGGACGACGTACTGGTTCTGGCAGCGGTGGCTTCCCGACCAGGACGGGCAGAGCCTGGCCGAGCTGATCGGCCTCGGACAGGGCCGCGGCCCCGAGACGCTGCTCAACACGGCCTTCGGGCTGGTGGCGCTGGCGACGCTGCCCGCGGCCGTACGGGCCGTGGCGTGGCTCCACGCCAGCCTGGCGGTGGTCCTCCTCGACTCCAGGGCCGCGATGCAGCAGGAGGTGCGCCGGGTCATCGGCACCCGCAGCG
Organism: Nocardioides sp.; assembly: GCF_051876515.1. Taxonomy (GTDB): domain Bacteria; phylum Actinomycetota; class Actinomycetes; order Propionibacteriales; family Nocardioidaceae; genus Nocardioides. The sequence continues at coordinate 22,180 of NZ_JBJEHY010000136.1, forward strand.
CCGCCCAGGACGCCGAGGTCGGCTCCCTGCGCCGGCTCGAGCGGGACATCCACGACGGCCCGCAGCAGCGGCTGGTGCGGCTGTCGATGGACCTGGGGCGTGCCCGCCGCAGCGTGGACGACCCCGAGCGCACCGCAGCCCTCCTCGACGACGCGCTGGCCCAGGCCCGTGAGGCCGTCGGCGAGCTCCGCTCGCTGTCGCGGGGGATCGCGCCCCCGATCCTGGTCGACCGCGGCCTCGAGGCCGCCCTGCGTGAGCTGGCGGTCCGTCAGCCGCTCCCGGTGGGGCTGGAGTACGACGTCGCCGGGCCGCTGCCCGCGCCGGTGGAGACGGCGCTGTACTTCGTGGTCGCCGAGGCGTTGACCAACGTCGCCAAGCACTCCGGGGCGGGTCAGGTCCTCGTACGGGTGGAGCGCCGTGGTGACGAGGTGCTGGCCACGGTCGCCGACGACGGCACCGGTGGGGCGCACCCGGCGAAGGGGCACGGGCTGGCCGGGCTGCGTACGCGGTTGGCGGGGCTCGAGGGGACGTTGGAGCTCGACTCGCCGGACGGCGGACCCACCACGGTCCACGCTCGCGTCCCGCTGCCCCGCTGAGGCGTGGGATCCTGCCGAGGTGCGAGTGGTGATCGCGGACGACTCCGTCCTGCTGCGTGAGGGCCTGGCCCTGCTCCTGGCCGAGGCCGGGCACGAGGTGGTGGCCGCGGTGGGGGACGGGCCGTCGCTGGTGGAGGCGGTCGCCGAGCACCGGCCCGACGTCTCCCTGGTGGACGTACGGATGCCGCCGACCCACACCGACGAGGGTCTTCGCGCGGCCTTCGAGGTGCGGAACGCCGACCCGCGGGCCCCGCTGCTGGTGCTGAGCCAGTACGTGGAGGTCACGTACGCGGACGAGCTGCTCGCGGGCGGTGAGGGTGGCCTGGGCTACCTGCTCAAGGACCGGGTCAGCGACGTCGACGACTTCCTGGACGCGCTGGTCACGGTGGCGGCCGGCGGCACGGTGCTGGACCCGATGGTGGTGCGGCAGCTGATGGGGCGCCGCCGCGACCCGGTCGAGACGCTGACGCCGCGGGAGGGGGAGGTGCTGGCGCTGATGGCGCAGGGCCGTTCCAACGCAGCGATCGCCCGGGCCCTGGTGGTCTCCGGAGCGGCGGTGGAGAAGCACACGCAGCGGATCTTCGCCAAGCTCGGCCTGCACGCCGACGAGTCGGACCACCGCAGGGTGCTGGCCGTCGTCCGGTACCTCCGCAGCGGTTCCGGCCCCCGTTGAAGGGGGCGCCAGAAGGGGCGTGTGTGACGGGTGAGACGACTGAGGTGGTCTGGGCCACTCCCGTCAAGGGCGACTCGCCGGTGTGAATGACATCGTTGTCGTTCGTCACCTACAGTGGGGGAGTCAGCAAGGATCCACCCGCAGGAGTTGAGTCATGGACGCCGCGAACGCCATGGAACCGCAGGTCGAACCCGGTTCAGGCCTCAGCGAGCGCGACCGCGACATCCTCGAGTTCGAACGGCACTGGTGGAAGTTCGCCGGGGCCAAGGAGCAGGCGGTCCGCGAGAAGTTCGACATGTCGTCGACGCGCTACTACCAGGTCCTCAACGCGCTGATCGACCGTCCGGACGCACTGGAGGCCGACCCGTTGCTGGTCCGTCGCCTGCGTCGCCTGCGCGCCTCCCGCCAGAGGCAGCGTTCGGCACGCAGACTGGGTTTCGACATCTGACCCAGTCCCACAGAGACGGACCACCCATGGCCTCTTCCCCGATCCACTCGGCCACGGACGGCCGGCGCCGTACGCCTCGTCGAGACGAGCGCGGTGTCGCCTTCCCCTCACCCGTGGCGATGCTCAGCGTCGTCGCCGTGCTCGCCGCCGCGGTCACCTTCGTCGCGACCCGTGACGAGGCGCCCACCGAGGAGCGCATCGACACCGCGACGATCGCCAGCTCGACCCCGAGCGACTCCCCGACGACCACGCCGCCCACCAAGAAGGCCAAGCCGAAGCCCCAGGTGAAGCGTGGCGAGGTGTACGTCGAGGTCTACAACAACTCCGGCATCACGGGGCTGGCCGCCACCACGTCCGCCCGGGTGACCGAGGTCGGGTGGGCCGTGGTCGGCGAGGACAACTGGTACGGCAACATCCCGGCGACCACGGTGTACTTCCCCAAGCGTCTGGAGGCGGAGGCCAAGCAGCTCGCGCTCGACCTGGGCGTCAAGCGCACGGCCCCGGCGGTGGCGCCGATGAAGATGGACCGACTCACGCTGGTGCTCACCGGACCGCTGTCCTGACCTACGCTTGCGCCCCATGGAGTTCACCTCCCCGCAGGCCCAGCAACGTTACGACGCCGTCGTCGAGGCCGCCGCACGCACGGTCGTGGGGCTGGACTTCGACGGGGTGCTCGCTCCCATCGTGGAGGACCCCGAGCGAGCGGTGATCCACCCCGGCGCGCCGGCGGTCCTGCGCGACCTGGCCCGGACCGTACGCGCGGTGGCGGTCGTCACCGGTCGCCCGGCACGCCAGGCGCTCGCGCTGGGTGGGCTCGACGCCCTCGGCGCCGAGCTCACCGAGGAGGGCCGGGAGCTGTTCGTCTTCGGCCAGTACGGCAACGAGCGCTGGTCGGCCACCCAGCGCCGCGTGGTCTCGCCCCGCCCGCCCGCTGGGCTGGCGACGTTCGAGCGCGACCTGCCCGCGGTGCTGCGTGCCTGCGGGGCGCAGGACGCGTTCGTCGAGGAGAAGGGGCTGGCGGTCGCGGTGCACACCCGACGGCTGCCGGACCCGACCGACGCGTTCGAGCGGCTGGTCGGACCGCTGCGCGACCTGGCGGCCCGGCACGGGCTCACCGTCGAGCCGGGGCGCAACGTCATCGAGGTCCGTTCCCCGGGGCGCGACAAGGGCGACGCCGTACGCACGCTGGTCGCCGAGCAGCACGCGGAGGGCTTCGTCTTCGCCGGCGACGACCTGGGTGACGTCGAGGCGTTCCGGGCGGTGGCCGCGTTGCGCGAGCAGGGGCTGGCCACGCTGCTGGTCTGCTCGGCCTCCGACGAGCAGAACGCGCTGGTCGACCTGGCCGACGTCGTCGTCGACGGTCCCGACGGGGTGCTCGAGCTGTTGCGCCAGCTGGTCGTCGACGCCTCCTGACGGTGCCTTCCCGGGCGTACGTCATGCGTCCGGCCGGAAGGTCGCCCTGCGTCATGCGGACTCGTCGTCGGGTCGCCCTGCGTCATGCGGACTCGTACGTATAGGTGCTGTTCCGCATGACGCGGGCCTCCGGCGAGGCGCCTTCGTATGACGCGGGCCCGGCGAGGCGCCTTCGTATGACGCAGCAAGACCCCTTCGCATGACGGCTCGAGATCCAGGCGCCAACTCGTCCCCGACGCCCCTGACCACTCCCCGGACGCATCGAGTTTCACGATGTGGACCTGATGTGCACATCGTGAGACGCGCACGTACTGTTCACAACAGCTCATCGAGAGGGACTGAGGGAACGGCCCTGTGAAGTCCCGGCAACCGCCACGATCCTCCTGATCCGCCCAGCGTGTCAGTCGTGGAAACGGTGCTAATTCCGGCCCACCGCGAGATGCGTGGCGGGCACAGATGAGAAGGAGGACTCATGAGCACTGCTGTCGTCGAGACGAAGACCACGGGCCTGCGCGAGGGCGCGTTCGGCAACGCGAGGGCGCTGGCCTGCCGCGAGTGCGGCCACCAGGTCGACCTGGGTCCGTTCTACGCCTGTCCGGAGTGTTTCGGCCCCCTCGAGGTGGCGTACGACTTCCCGGCCGTGACCCGCGAGGAGATCGAGGCCGGCCCCCGCAACATCTGGCGCTACAAGGCGCTGCTCCCGGTCCCCGCCGACATCGAGGAGAGCCCCAACACCGAGCCCGGCTTCACCCGCCTGCTCAAGGCCGACAACCTCGGCGCGGCGCTCGGTATCAAGAACCTGTGGGTCAAGGACGACTCGACCAACCCCACCAACTCCTTCAAGGACCGCGTCGTGGCCTGCGCGCTCAGCGCGGCCCGCGAGCTCGACGCCAAGGTGTTCGCCTGCCCGTCGACCGGCAACCTGGCCAACGCGGTCGCCGCCGCCGGTGCCCGCGCCGGGATCAAGACCGTGGTCTTCATCCCCTCCAACCTGGAGCGGCCCAAGCAGGTCAACTCCGCCGTGTACACCGAGCGCCTGGTCGCGGTGAACGGCAACTACGACGACGTCAACAAGCTCGCCTCGGAGATCGCGGGCGAGGAGGACGGGTGGGCGTTCGTCAACGTCAACGTCCGCCCCTTCTACGCCGAGGGCTCCAAGACGCTGGGCTACGAGATCGCCGAGCAGCTCGGCTGGCGCCTGCCCGACCAGATCGTCATCCCGGTGGCGTCCGGCTCGCAGCTCACCAAGGTCGACAAGTCCTTCCAGGAGCTGATCAAGCTCGGCCTGGTCGAGGACAAGCCGTACCGCATCTTCGGCGCCCAGGCCACCGGCTGCTCGCCCGTCTCGGTCGCCTACAAGGCCGGCACCGACGCGATCCGCCCGGTCAAGCCGGACACCATCGCCAAGTCGCTCGCCATCGGCAACCCCGCCGACGGCATCTACGTGCTCGACGCGTGCCGCCGCAGCGGTGGCGCGGTCGAGGACATCGACGACGACCAGGTCCGCGCGGGCATCCTGCTGCTGGCGCGCACGGAGGGCATCTTCACCGAGACCGCCGGCGGCACCACCGTGGGCGTCACCAAGAAGCTCGTCGAGACCGGCCAGCTCGACCCCGAGCTCGAGACCGTCATCATCAACACCGGTATGGGCCTCAAGACCCTCGACGCCATCGCTGACCAGGTCGGCGCCGCGGCCACGATCGAGCCGTCGTACGACGCCTTCGTCGCCTCGCGCGTCGCCGAGTGACCACCGCCCGCTGCTGAGCCCCGCCGAAACCACGTCCGAAGGAACCCCATGAGCGTCTCCGTCCGCATCCCGACCATCCTGCGCACCTACACCGGTGGCGCGTCCGAGGTCAGCGCCGAGGGGGAGACCCTCGCCGCCGTGCTGGACGACCTCGACGTCAACCACCCCGGGATCAAGGCCCGGGTCCTGGACGAGTCGGGGCAGCTGCGCCGCTTCGTCAACGTGTACGTCGGCAACGACGACGTGCGGTTCCTCGACAACCTCGACACCCCAACCCCGGCCGGCACCCAGGTGTCGGTCATCCCGGCCGTCGCGGGCGGCGCCTGAGACGCCTCGGGCGGCACCCGCTGGGTGCCGCCCGGCAGCGACGTGGTCGGCGGACGGGTCACTCCCGGACGTCGACCACGCTCGCATTTCCGTACCGGTCGATCCGGACCTCGGCGTACGCACCGTCAGCCAGCTCGCGCTCCATCCGCGGTGCCCGCGCCTCGTTGACGAAGAGCGTCTCGATGCCGCAGCGGATCTCCCAGCCGTCGCTCGAGCACTTCAGGAAGTCGTCCGACTCGGGCTTGGTGCGGCTGACCCCGTCGACGCCCCAGACGCCGTCGTTGTCGATGAGGCGGAGGTACACGGTGCCGCTGCGGCCGTCGTCGTCGATGCCGATGGGGGTGCCGGTCTCCCACTCCTCGGTGTTGCCCACCTGGAGGTCGGGGTACGTCAGCTGGACGTAGCGTCCGCGGAAGGGGTCGACCGGGTCCAGCGGCGCGACCCGGAACGTGTACGTGTCGCCGGTGGTCCGGGCCGAGAGCTGGGGAGCGACGGCCACGCCGACCAGCGCCAGCTGCCCCACGACGAGGGCCACGAGGGGGAGTACGCGCTTCATCTCAGGTTCCTTCCAGGAAGTCGGGCCGGTCCTCGCGCAGGGTGGCGGTGATGCTGCGCCGGGCCCGGTCGAAGAGGTAGCCCGTGCCGAGCAGAACGGTGCCGAGGACGAGGAAGAGCCACGCGCCGGTGATGATCTGGCCGAAGACGGCGAAGCTCTGGAAGGTCACGAAGACCACGAGCCCGGCCATGGCCAGGGCGGAGATCCAGGGGTCCTCGCGCAGGGCGCCCAGGGCGGTCAGCGCGACGGCGGCGAGCACGTACACGAGGACGCTGCACACCGAGTGCAGCCACTGGTCGCCGCCCGCGGGGACGTCGGTGGGGACCTCCCACGCCAGCAGCCCGAAGGCGAGCACGGTGAGCGCCAGGGCGCCGACCACCTCGAGCCGGGCCAGCCGGCTGCCAGCCACGAGCCCGGCGACCGCGGCGAGGGCGGCCAGTGCGGCCACCACCAGGAACCACGTGGTGAAGGAGGCGTCGAACTCGATCCAGGGCAGGGCCGCCACGAAGAGCGCGACCAGCGTGTACGCGGTCGCGGTGATCCGCCAGAGCCGCGCGAACGTGTCGAGCCGGGAGTCGTGCACGGCGGCCATGCCGAAGGCGACGACGGCACCGAGCGCGATGAGCATCGTCCAGCGGACGCCGTTGGCGTCCTGGGCCAACGGCTGCCAGAACCACCACACCGACCCGGTCGCCAGGGCCACCGCGAGCGGGCTGACGCCCTTGACGACGTACGCGTGGGCGAAGGCGCCGAGCGCCCAGAGCCCCAGCAGCTTGGGCTCGTAGGCGGGGACCTGCAACGACTGGGAGGCCTGGAAGATGACCGCGCCGAAGGCGAGCGCGCCGACGAGCCGCAGGGCCCCGACCAGGGCCCGCGAGTGGCCGCGCGCGGCCAGCGCCTCGGGGGCGAGCAGGAACGCCAGCCACAGCACCGTGACGCCTGCGAACCGGACGACGGGGGAGAGGTCCTCGAGGTTGGCCGCGACCAACCAGATCAGGCCGACGCCGAGGAAGGCGCCCCCGATCCACAGCATGACCTTGGCCAGGACGTGGCCTGCGCCGGCTCGTTGGGCGGGTTCGTAGCGGGACCGGATGGCGTCGGCGTTGAGCGGGCTGAGCAGACCGTCGGAGGTCCACTCGTCCAGCTCGGTCTGCAGCCACGCGTGACGGTCCCGGGAGATCGTGCGGGTGGTGGTCATGGCACCACTGTGTCGCACCGGCGTCCGTTCGGCCTGAGTACTCGGGCTCGACTCGCCGGGACCTGTGGCGGCGTGTGTCCAGGTAGGTGGGCCCCGGTTAGGGTCCTGCGGTGAGCACGTCCCGCCCCGGTCCCGTCCTTCTCGTCACCTGCACCGCCTTCGCGGAGGGTGAACCCCGCCACCCGGTCCTCGACGAGGCGCTCGCGGCCCGCGGGGTCGAGGCGCGCTGGGTCTGCTGGGACGACCCGGCCGTGGACTGGACGTCCGCGGGCCTGGTGGCGGTGCGCGCCTCGTGGGACTACGTCGACCGCGCGGATGAGTTCCTCCAGTGGTGCCGGTCGCTGGACCAGGCGCGCCTGCTCAACGGCGCCGACGTGTTCGTCTGGAACCACGACAAGTCGTACCTCGCCGAGCTCGCCGCCGACGGGAGCCTGCCCGTCGTGCCGACGGTCGTGGCGAGCGGCAGCGAGGCCGTACGGGCGGCCGTCGCGGCCACCGGGCCGAGCGTGGTCAAGCCCGCGGTCGGGGCCGGAGGTGACGGCCTGCTGGTGGTGACCGACGCCGACGACCCGCGCCTGGTGGAGCTGGACGACCTGCGCCGGGTGGTGCAGCCGCTGGTCGAGTCGGTACGCACCGACGGCGAGAGCTCCGTCTTCGTCATCGGCGGGGTGGCGACCTCGCAGGTGGACAAGTGGCCGGGCGCCGACGAGGTGCGGGTCCACGAGCACAGGGGCGGGCGCTCGACGCCGGTCCCGGTCGCCGACGAGCAGGGGGCGGTGGCCCGCGCCGCGTACGAGTGGGTGCAGCAGCGCTTCGGCCGGCCGGTCGACTACCTCCGGGTGGACCTCCTGCGGTGGCAGGATCGGTGGGCCGTCAGCGAGCTCGAGATGATCGAGCCCGGCCTGTACCTCGACGTCCTGGACGACAACGCGGCGCCGTTCGCCGACCTCGTGGTCCGGGCGCTCGGGCGCTGAGCCGCGGCCCGGCCCTCTGGACTAGTCCATTTGGACTACGAACAACGGTCCCTCAGGGGGAGGCCGGTGGCACGCGCGCGTCGATAGCCTCGACGTCTGACCGTAGGCACGTCGGTGGACTCTGTCCGCAGCCTGCGAACTCTTGGGGAGGAAGCCAGTGCGGATCTTGCAACGGCGAGCGCGGGACGAGAAGGGTGCCGCAGCGGTCGAGTTCGCACTCGTCATGCCGGTGCTCCTCATCCTCGTCTTCGGGATCATTGACTTCGGCCTGTACTTCAACCGCTACGCCGCGGTCAGCAACGCCGCCCGCGAGGGCGTGCGCTCGGCGAGCCTCGGGGCCAAGACCGGTGACATCAACGCCGTCGTGAAGGACTTCCTCTCCGACCTGAACACGGACGAGCAGATCCAGGTCCAGGTGAGCTGCAAGACGCCCACCGGAGGAAACTGCACCTCCTTCGACGCCGGCGCCGTCAGCGGGGGAACCGCCACCGTCACGGTCACGGTGACCCAGGACTGGGCGACGCCGTTCGGCGCGACGTTCTCCGACCACATGACCCTGACCAAGACCAGCAAGATGAGGATCGAGTGATGGCGCTGAAGCGATTCCCGCTCTGCCGACGTGGTCGCGACGAGCAGGGGGCCACGGCGATCGTCGTGACCTTCCTGGCGCTGGCGCTGTTCGCTGCCTGCGCGCTCGCCGTCGACTACAGCAACCTGGTCATGGAGCGTCAGAAGCTGCACGACCACATCGACTCGGCCGCCCACGCGGGTGCGTTCGAGCTTCCGTCCAAGGGCAGCACGGCCGCCCAGGTCGCCTACCAGATGGCCGTGGACCAGGACCCCGACATCTCCCCCGACGCGAGCCTGTACTGCGTGGTGGGCTCGACGGGGGAGACCCGACAGGTGCGTACTGACCAGATCCCGGCCACCTGCAACCCGGGCGGTGCGCCGTACACGGAGTCGAAGTACCCCGGTCTGCGGTGCAACGAGACGATCTGCGCCATTCCGTGCTCGGCGTCGAGCCTGACGATGTGCAACACCATCGAGGTCGTGGAGGACAAGAACGTCCCCTTCGGGTTCGGTCGGATCCTGGGCGTCAACTCGGGGCAGACGGGAGCCATCGCCTCTGCGGCGTGCAAGGGGAGCTGCGGGCACGAGCTGCCCAACCCCCTCGACGTGGTGATCATGGCGGACCGCACCGCGTCGATGAAGTACAACGACCGGCAGCTCATGAAGTCCGCCATCCTCGAGTCACTCAAGACGATGAACCCGGAGATGCACTACGTCGCCTTCGGAGCACTGCACAAGTCCCGCACCACGGGACACACGACGAAGGCAAACAGCTACGGGCCGCAGACCGACGACTACGTCGTGACCGCGAACACGTCCTGCACGTCCAACTGCGCCGACGACGTCACCACGAAGTTGAACTACAACGGTCACTGGGACGGCACGGGCGACACCAACGGTGACGGCCGGTGCATGACGGAGGCCTACACGAAGGCCGCGGCAAGCACCAGCACGCCGATCACGAAGTGGACCTCGTCGAAGAGGCGCCCGGAACCCGGGATGGGCAGTGAGAGCTCAGTCAAGAGCGGCACGTGGGTGCCCGTCCCCTTCTCCAACAACTACCTGGTCGGCCCCAAGGAGAGCCCCTCGCTGAACGGGTCGGACCCGCTGGTCGACGGCGTCTCCTGCCTGTCGCAGTCCATGGCCAGTGAGTACGGCACGCACCTGGCCGGTGCCCTCAAGGGCGCTGTGCGGTACGCGCTCGACAACAACCCGAACCCGAACCGTGCCGGCAACGTCAAGGTCAAGAAGGTCGTCATCTTCGAGACCGACGGCATGCCCGACGAGTACTCCACCGCGTTCGGCAACACCTCGCTGACCTCGGGCGACCTCGGTGGACCGGGCCAGAGCGGGGGTGGCGCCAAGACGTGCCAGAACTTCCTCGACGTGGCCAACAAGGCGAAGAACGACGAGGGCATCCTGCTGATCACCATCGGCTTCGGTGACGCGGCCACCAAGAAGTGCCGCAAGGACGGCGGGACCAGCGCGAACGTCAAGGACGTGCTCGCCGCGGCCGCCTCGCCCACGGCCGGCGGGACGGCCAGCACCGCCGGGGACTGCTCGACGGCGGCCGGGCAGCAGAAGGAGAACACCGACGGTGACTACTTCTTCTGCTCCTCGAACGGCAGCGAGCTCGCCGACATCTTCAAGACGGCGATCTCCCAGGTCAGCAACCGGGTGCGCCTGATCAAGATGCCGTAGCGCCACCCAGCTCCACCGCGACGCCGCCCCCGGACCACCGGGGGCGGCGTTTGCACTCTCTTGGGTCGAGTGCCAGACTTGGGGCTGGCACTCTCGCCATGAGAGTGACAACACGGCACGGGTGACGCTGAGGTCCGAGGCGCTGGTGGGAAAGGGTCCACCGGAGAGCGCGGACCGTCCGTCGCGGGCAGCCCGCCCTGGTCGTCCACCTGCGACTCTGTGAAGGAACATCACGAGTTATGGCAAAGCTGATTGCTTTCAACGAGGAGGCCCGCCGCGGTCTCGAGCGGGGCATGAACACCCTCGCCGACGCGGTCAAGGTCACGCTTGGCCCCAAGGGCCGCAACGTCGTGCTGGAGAAGAAGTGGGGCGCCCCCACGATCACCAACGACGGTGTCTCCATCGCCAAGGAGATCGAGCTCGAGGACCCGTACGAGAAGATCGGTGCCGAGCTCGTCAAGGAGGTCGCCAAGAAGACCGACGACGTCGCCGGTGACGGTACGACCACCGCGACCGTCCTGGCCCAGGCGATGGTCCGCGAGGGCCTGCGCAACGTTGCCGCCGGCGCCAACCCGATGGGTCTCAAGCGCGGCATCGAGGCTGCGGTCGCCGCCGTCTCCGACCAGCTCCTCGGCATGGCCAAGGACGTCGAGACCAAGGAGCAGATCGCCTCCACCGCCACCATCTCCGCCGGTGGCGACACCACCGTCGGTGACGCCATCGCCGAGGCGATGGACAAGGTCGGCAAGGAAGGCGTCATCACCGTCGAGGAGTCGAACAC
>NZ_JBJEHY010000137.1:0-9666 GCF_051876515.1 Nocardioides sp.
AGAACAATGCCACTTGCGGGTCAGGATGGTGAGGTGAGCACGAACGCACTCCCCGGACCGGTCTCCCGCGACCGCACCACTCCCGCCCCCGCCGCACTGCTCGACCTCGGGCCGGTGGCGCAGCTCCGTGCCGGACGGCTCGGGCGTCGGGTGCCGCAGCTCATCGTCGGACTGGTCCTGTACGGCGTCTCGCTGGCGCTGATGGTCCGCAGCACGCTCGGTCTCGCGCCGTGGGACGTCCTGCACTCCGGCCTGATCCGGCACGTCCCGCTCACGCTCGGGCAGGCGGTCGTGGCGATGAGCTTCGTGGTCCTCCTGCTGTGGATCCCGCTGCGGGAGAAGCCCGGCATCGGCACCATCGCCAACGCCCTGCTCATCGGCACCTCCGCGGACGCGACGCTGTTCCTGCTGTCCGCCCCCGACGGCCTCGCGGCGCGGGTCGCCCTGCTGCTGCTCGGCGTGGTCGGCAACGGCCTGGCCACCGCGATGTACATCGGGGCGCAGTTCGGTCGCGGCCCACGCGACGGCCTGATGACGGGCCTGGCCAGGCGTACGGGCTGGTCCCTGCGCGCGGTGCGCACGGGCCTGGAGGTGACGGTCGTCCTCTGCGGACTCGCGCTGGGTGGGGCGCTGGGGCTGGGCACCGTCCTGTACGCGCTCGCCATCGGCCCGCTGACCCAGCTCATGCTGCCGTGGATGCTGGTGCGCCTCGACCCGCCCGCCGAGCCGACCCCCGAGCCGACCCCCGAGCCGACCACGGGGAGGTAGCGGAGTCTGTGGGTCACAGGGTGACCCACAGACTCCTCAGCTTCGGCTCCCCGACAGGGGAGAGGCGCCCGAGACGTGCCACAGCACGACGCCGAGACTGAGTACGAGGGAGGCGACCGCGCCCCAGCCCGGCACGAGCAGCAGCAGGGCGGTCGGCAGCCAGACGTCGAACCCCTTCAGCAGCCCGCCGACCATGCCGGGTGGCAGACCGCCGGCGGGCGTGGAGAGGAGCGGGCGCGCGTAGTCGGGCGGTGGTGCCGCGACCCAGTGGAAGGCCGCGGCCGTCGCCGACGCTGCGGTGGCCGCGCCGAGCAGCCACGCGTCGGCCCCCAGCGCGGGGGCCACGGACAGGGCCGTGGCAACGCCGAGGAGGGCCAGCCCCAGTGCCGGGACGAGCAGGTGCGCCGCACGCGTCGCCCAGTCCTTCCAGGGGTAGAGCCGGGCCACGGTCCGGGTGCGGCACACGACCCGCAGCCCCGACATCAGGCTGGTCCCCACGAGGAAGCCGGCCAGCGCGGCGAACGTGGCGGTGCCGCGCACGAGTCCCGCGGCGGCCAGCGCCGGGGGAGCGGTGCACGCGGCGACGAGCACCCACCAGGGCTGCGGGGCGCGTACGACGCGGCGCAGGTCGGCGTGGACCAGCGACCACCACCCGCGCGGCCCGCCGCGCCGTGGACGCACGCCCGGCACCGCCGCCCAGCGTCGGCTGAGCAGCACGTCGTAGGTCAGGGTGAGGTCCATGGTGGCCAGGGCGCCGGACAGGCTGGGCCAGGCGTTCTCGGTACGTGCCAGGGCGCTGCGAGGCGTACCGGCCAGCCCGCGCAGCGCCACCACGACCAGGACAGTGGCCGCCGCGCCGGAGGCGACCACCAGGACGGCGCCGAGCGCGGTCGACACCGCCGGCGAGGCGGGGGCGGTCGGGGCGGGAGCCAGCCACATCCACGCCAGCACCAGCCAGGTCGCCACGGCGCCGGTCCAGGTCAGCCACCGCGCTGCCGAGCCCGTACGTCGCTGCTGGTCGGCGGCGAAGGCGACCAGTGCGACACAGGCCAGGGCCGCGGTGAGGGTCGCGAGCGCGGTCCCGAGCGCGTCCGTACCGCTGAGGACGGCCACGGGCGACACCAGCGCCGCGGGGAGGACGGCCCCCAGCGCCAGGGCGCGCAGCAACGAGGGCCTCAGCGCCTCGCCGCGGTCGACGGGGGTCGACAGCAGCCAGCTGCCCGTCGCGGGGGACTGGAAGACGGGCCCCAGCAGGCGGCTGACCCCGAGCGCCGCCGTCGCGGCCACGGCGGTCGCCAACCACGGCGCGGCGGCCCGGACCCCGAGGCAGGAGGCGGTGCAACCCGCCTCGGCCATGCCGCGCAGCCCCCACAGGACGTTCGCCGACATGGCTCCCAGGACGAGCGCCGCGAAGAGGTACGTGTACGCGTCCTGGGCGGCCTCCCACCACGACAGCGACGCGCGGCGCCGCCGCCAGGCGCGGATCTGGCGGCGCAGCTCCGAGACGGGCGGTTCGGTGTCCGTGCTGGCGACGGGCCGTGGTGCCGGACCGTCTGCGCTCACGTCCCCACCAGCTCCACCCGTCGGTCGCTGACCCGCTCGACCAGCCGTGGGTCGTGGCTGACGACGAGGACCGCGGTCCCCTCAGCCTTCTCGGCCAGCAGGCGGTCCCCGAGCCACTCGACGCCGGCGACGTCGAGGCGCTGCTCGGGCTCGTCGAGGACCAGCAGCGAGCGGGGCCGTACGAGGGCGCTGGCCAGGGAGAGGCGGCGCCGCTGGCCGGACGAGAGCGTCCCCGGCAGGCGTCCGCCGAGGTGGGTGAGCCCGACCTCGGCCGTCACCGTGTCGACGAGCTCCTCGGCGTCCACGACGCCGTGCGCGCGGGCCAGCAGGTCCAGGTGCTCCACCACGCTCAGGTCGGGGAAGTTGTCGATGTCGTCCATCACCACGGCCATCGCCCGTCGCACGTCCGGGTCCCGCTCGTCGAGCGGGCGGCCGTGGAGCAGCACGGTGCCCCCGTCCGCCGGTCGGGCCCCGGTCACGGCCCGCAGCAGGGTGGTCTTCCCCGCACCGTTGGGGCCGACGACAGCGACGCACTCGCCGGCGTGGACGTCGAAGGAGACGTCGTGCAGCACGCGGTGCTCGCCGAACGACTGCTGCAGGTCGCGGACCTCGAGGACGGCTGGCACGCACACCATCCAAGCAGGCCGGTGGTGGCTACCTCAGGTTCCACCGAGTGGCCAAGGCCACGTGCACTAAGGCACATGGCCGATGTGTGGCCCTACCTCAGAGGACGAACGTAGGGGTTGTCGTCACCACCGGGGTGGCGCCAGGGAAGGAGAACCCCATGTACGAGGGAAGCCTCAACACCGACATGGCCCGGGCAGAGGTCGACTTCCGCCGCGAGCAGGTCCGCCGCAGCTTCGCCGACCTGACGGTGGCGCGCAAGACCCGCGTCTCCCGCCGCGCTGCCCGCGCCTGAGATGAGTGCCGGGACCGGCCCCTCGGGCACGGGTCCCGGCCGTACGGCAGCGCCCGGGGCGCTGTCGGTGCCCCGCGGGGAGCCGGAACGCGACATGATGTCGCCCATGGCCGTGGCACGCAGCACGAGGCTCGTCGGACGCGACGGCGAGCTCGACACGCTCGTCACCGCGCTCGGCGTGGGTGCCGCTCCGAGGGACCCGGCCGACTCGACGCACGCGCTGGTCTCCGGCGACGCGGGGACGGGCAAGACCAGGCTGCTCGTCGAGCTGCGGGACCGGGCGCTCGCCCAGGGCTGGCAGGTGTTCGCCGGACACTGCCTGGACTTCGGCGACAGCGCCCTGCCCTTCCTCCCGTTCAGCGAGGTCGTGGGCCGCCTGGCCAGCGAGCTGCCCGACGTGGTCGCCGAGGTGACGGCGACCCATCCCGCGCTGTCGCGCCTCCAACCCGGCGTACGGCTGCAGCACGCCGCCCCCGAGACTGCCCAGCCCGCGCCCGACCGGACCGAGCTCTTCGAGTCCTTCCACCTGCTCCTGGAGGCCGCGGCCCGTCAGGCCCCGACGCTGCTGGTGGTCGAGGACCTGCACTGGGCGGACGAGTCCACCCGGGACCTGCTCGGGTTCCTCTTCTCCCGCCCGTTCGCGGGCCAGGTCTCGGTCGTCGCCTCGTACCGGTCCGACGACCTGCACCGCCGCCACCCGCTGCGCCGGCAGGTCGCCGAGTGGTCGCGGCTGCGGGAGGTCACGCGGCTGCCGCTGGACCCGCTGTCCGACGTCTCCGTGCGTGACCTGGTCGGTGTGCTCGCCGACCAGCCGGTGCCCGAGTCCCACCTGTCCGCGATCGTGGCCCGCGCCGAGGGCAACGCGTTCTTCGTCGAGGAGCTGGTCGCCTCCGGCCCGCACGGGTTGCCCGACGACCTGGCCGACCTGCTCCTGGTCCGCCTCGACCACCTTCCGGCCGGCGCGCGGGAGGTCGTGCGAGCGGCCAGCGTCGCCGGCCGCCGGGTCACCCACGACCTGCTGGCGGCGGCCTCGGGGGTTCCCGACAGCCTGCCGTCGGCTGACTTCGAGGAGGCGGTACGGGCGGCGGTGGAGCGCAACGTGCTCGTGGCCGGCACCGGCACCTACCGCTTCCGGCACGCCCTGCTGGCCGAGGCGGTCTACGACGACCTGCTGCCGGGTGAGCGGGTCCGGCTCCACGGGGCCTTCGTGGGCGCCCTCCGGTCCGGAGGCCTGGGCACGGCAGCCGAGCTCGCCCGCCACGCGCGCCTCGCCGTCGACCTCGACACCGCGGTGCGCGCCAGCGTGGAGGCGGGGGAGGAGGCGTACTCGGTAGGGGGCAGCGCCGAGGCGGCCGGCCACTTCGAGCAGGCGCTCCGGTTGCTCGCAGACCCCGAGCGGCGACGGCGCAGCGGCCTGGACACCGCCGTGGTGGCGCTGCACGCCTCCAACGCCCTGAGTGCGAGCGGGGACCCGCAGCGAGCCGCCGCCGTGCTCCGCGACCAGGTGGAGGTGCTGGCGGACGACGAGGTGCCGGACGCCTCGCGGGCGCGGCTGCTGAGCGCGTGGGCCAGGGCCCTGCTGCTGATCGACGGCGACCACGACGCGGTCGAGGTGTCACGCCGTGCCCTGGCCCTGGTGCCGCTGGACTCCGACGACCGCGCCGTCGTGCTCGGCAACCACGCCGCCGTCATGGCCACCGAGGGCGAGTTCGACGAGGCGCGGACCGCTGGCGCCGAGGCGGTCGCCATCGCGGAGAAGTACGGCCTGCTCGCGGTGGACGCCGACGTCACGATCACCCTCACCGGGCTCGACCGCGACGGTTCGCCCGACGCGCTGCAGGACGCCTGGCTGCACGCCATCGACCGGGCGGTCGCGTCCGGCTCGCTCAATGCCGAGCTCCGGGCGCGCTACCTGATGGGCAGGTCCTTCGAGGACCGCGCCGAGTGGGAGCAGGCGCGCCGGTGGTTCACCGGTGCGATGGAGGCCGGCCAGGCCCGCGGTCGCCCCTGGTCCCCGTACGCGCTGGAGTCGCGGTGGCGGGTCGCGTGGGTCGCGTACCTGCGCGGGGAGTGGGACACGGTCCTGGAGCTGACCGCGGCGGCGGAGGACCTGCGCGGCGGCACGATGCCGGAGATCCCGCGAGCCATGCTGCTCACCCTCCGGCTGGCGGTCCCGCTGGGGCGCGGCGAGGAGGTCGGCCCGCGAGCCCGCCGGCTGCGGGCCTTCTGGGCGGAGGAGGGCTTCGTCGCCATCCACGCGTCGGCCCTCGAGATCGGGGCGGCGGCGCTGCGCCGTGACCCGGCGGCAGCGGTGGAGGCGTACGACGCCGCCGTGGCAGTGCTCAGCCGGTCGTGGCACGAGTGGTTCGGTGCCCGCGTCCGTCTCGCCGCACTCGCGGTGCAGGCGGTCGCGGACTCCCTGGGGTCACCGGGCTCGTTGGGTGCCGCTCAACAGTCGGCACGGCTCGACGAGGTGGCGCGTCTGCTCGAGGACGGCCGCACGGTCCCCACCCACCTGCCGCCGCACCGCGAGTGGGGGCCGGAGGGCAGGGCGTGGTCGCAGCGGCTGGAGGCCGAGGCCCTGCGGGCGGCCTGGCTGGCCGGGGGAGCGGACGTCGGGGCGGACCAGCTGGTCTCGTCGTGGCGGGAGACCGAGGCGCTCTTCGAGCACCTGGGTCACGAGCCGGAGCTGCTCGTCGTGCGGGCACGTCTGGCAGCCGTGCTCCGGGCGACCGGGGACCAGAGCGCGGCCCGGGAGGTGGCCGACGCGGCCCGGGCGACCGCCCGCCGGCTGGGCGCCGTACCCGTGCTGGACGACCTCGGCGACCTGGCGGCCCCGGCCGCCCGGGGAGCCGTGCGCGGTGCGGCCCCGTTGACCTCCCGGGAGCGGGAGGTCCTGAGGTGGGTGGCGGCCGGCCGGACCAACGGGGAGATCGGCAAGCACCTGTTCATCGCCACGAAGACGGTGAGCGTCCACGTGTCGAACATCCTGGCCAAGCTGGGGGCCTCCAGCCGTACGGAGGCCGCCGCCATCGCCCGCCGCGAGGGCCTGGTCGACTGAGGCCCGGCTCCGTCAGCGCAGGGTCAGCGCCGGGTGGCGATGACGACGGAGGCGTCCGAGGCGACCATGACCTCGACGGCGGTGAAACGCTCGTCGGTGAGCCACTGCTCACGCAGGGTGTCGACCCGGCCGAAGGTGATCGGGGGCCACATCTCGCACGGGATGAAGTCGTCGAGAACGACGATGCCGCCCGGCTCGACGAGGTCCGCGATCTGGTCGACCCCGACGTCCTGAGGCGTCCCGGAGTCGAGGAAGAGCAGCGAGTACGGGCCCTTGTCGCGCAGCACGCTCCAGTCGGCGGCCAGCACGTCGACGAGCTCGTCGTCGACGAAGATCTCCTGCGCTGCCTCGGCCAGCTTGGCGTCGAGCTCGGCGCTCAGAATGTGGGCGCCGTTGCGCACACCGCTGCGCAGCCACGCGGTGCCGACCCCGCAACCGGTGCCGAACTCGGCCATGGTGCCGCCACGGGTGGCGGCGAGGGCGGCCAGCAGACGGCCGGTCTCGTTGCGGCAGAACGAGACGTAGCCCGCCTTGCGCGAGACGGCGAAGGCGCGCTGGACGATGTCGGGGAGTTCGGGGGGAGCGCTCATGAGGAGGTCGAGTCTGACATCCCGACCCCGGCGTCTCATCATGTGGGCCATTCCGTGGACGCCATTCCTTCCGGAATCGTGCCGACCTATGGTGGGTGAACCATGCGTAGCGTCTTCGTACTTATTGAGCGCCGCGGCGAGGCCTGAACGAGGCCACCTCGCCGCGGAGTTCGTGCGTTGACACCCAGGCCTCGATCCATCTCGATCCAGGCGCTCCGCAGGTCGATCGCCCAGCGACAACTGGCGCGATCCGCAGCACCGCTGGTCCGGTCCCTCGTGTGATCCACGAGGAACGTGCGCTTCGTCCCGGAGCGCCTGGTCGAGATTCCGGCAGTCACAGCCCCGACGTCCACCGTCGAGCCGGCTGATGCTCCGTTCCCACCACCCGTTCCTCGTCCCGCGGACCGTTCCCGGTCCGCCCCAGGAGACCGCCATGTACGCCATGTACCCCGAAGCCCGCGAGTGGGGCCCGGCCCGCCACGACCCCGAGAACCCGTACGGCCGCAACGCCGTCCAGGCTGCGCTCGACCTGCGGGACAGCCGCGGTCCGCGTCCCGACGACAACTAGAATCGCGGCCATGACGCAGACCCCCGTTTCGAGCTCCAGTTCCTCCAAGATCAACCTCGGTGTCATCCCCGGTGACGGCATCGGCCAGGAGGTCACGCTCGAGGCGCTCAAGGTCCTCGAGGCCGTGGCCCCGGGCCAGTTCGCGCAGACCCAGTACGACCTCGGCGCCGAGAACTACCTGCGCACCAAGGACGTGCTCCCGGCCTCCGTGCTGGCCGAGCTCAAGCAGCAGGACACCCTCCTGCTCGGCGCGGTGGGCGGCAAGCCCAACGACCCCAACCTGCCGCCCGGCATCCTGGAGCGCGGCCTGCTGCTGCGCATCCGTTTCGAGCTCGACCACTACGTCAACCTGCGTCCCTCGCGCATCTACCCCGGCTCCGTCTCCCCCCTGGCCAATCCCGGCGAGGTCGACTTCGTCGTGGTCCGCGAGGGCACCGAGGGCCCGTACACGGGCAACGGTGGCGCCCTGCGCGTCGGCACGCCCGCCGAGGTCGCGACCGAGGTCTCGGTCAACACGGCCTTCGGCGTGGAGCGCGTCGTGCGTGACGCGTACGCCCGTGCCCAGCGCCGTGAGCGCAAGCACCTCACCCTGGTCCACAAGACCAACGTGCTCGTCAACGCCGGTTCGGTGTGGTGGCGCCTGTTCGAGGAGATCGGCACCGAGTTCCCCGACGTGACCACCGACTACATGCACATCGACGCGGCCATGATCCACATGACCACGAACCCCTCGCGCTTCGACGTGGTCGTCACCGACAACCTGTTCGGCGACATCATCACCGACCTCGCCGCCGCCGTGACCGGCGGCATCGGCCTGGCCGCGTCCGGCAACGTCAACCCCGACCGCACCGCCCCCTCGATGTTCGAGCCCGTCCACGGTTCCGCTCCCGACATCGCCGGCCAGGGCATCGCCGACCCGACGGCCGCGATCCTGTCGGTCGGCCTGATGCTCGACCACATGGGTCTCACCGAGCAGGCGCAGCGTGTCGAGGCGGCCGTCATCGCCGACCTCACCGAGCGCGACCCGTCGGTCAAGCGGGGCACCGCCGCCATCGGCGATGCGGTCGCCGAGCGAGTAGCCGGCTGAGAGCCTCCACACCGATCCACCGACGGTGCCGGGCTCGCGCGAAGCGTGCCCGGCACCGTCGTATTTGCCCACCTCTCCCTGCTGTCCGAAAGGTCGAGTAGTTTCATGTCCATGGACATCCGCACCACCCTCACCTCCCACCCCACCGACGACGCCCGACTGGCCGAGATCCTGGCCAACCCGGGCTTCGGCCAGTTCTTCACCGACCACATGTTCACGGTGGAGTGGACGCCGGAGAAGGGGTGGCACGACGCGCGGATCGAGCCGTACGGCCCGCTGCAGCTCGACCCCGCCACGGCGGTCCTGCACTACGCGCAGGAGACCTTCGAGGGGATGAAGGCCTACCGCCACGAGGACGGGTCGGTGTGGTTCTTCCGTCCCGAGGCCAACGCGCAGCGCATGGCTCGCTCCAGCGAGCGGCTGGCCTTCCCGGTGCTCAGCGAGGACGACTTCATCGCCGCGGCTGCCGCGCTGGTCGAGGTCGACCAGCGCTGGGTGCCCGAGGCCGAGGGTGAGAAGAGCCTCTACATCCGCCCGTTCATGATCGCCACCGAGAAGTTCCTCGGCGTGCGCCCCAGCCAGCACGTCACCTTCATGGTGATCGCGAGCCCCGCGGGCGCGTACTTCAAGAGCGGCATCAAGCCGGTCACCCTGTGGCTCACCGAGGACTACACGCGCGCCGGTCGGGGTGGCATGGGCGCGGCCAAGACCGGCGGCAACTACGCCTCCAGCCTCGTCGCGCAGCAGGAGGCCAGCGCGCACGGCTGCGACCAGGTCGTCTTCCTCGACGCCCAGGAGGGCACGTACGTCGAGGAGCTCGGCGGCATGAACCTCTACTTCGTCTTCGCCGACGGCTCCGTGGTGACCCCGGCGACGGGCACGATCCTCGAGGGGATCACCCGCTCCTCGATCATCGAGATCCTCACCTCCATGGGGCACCGCGTCACCGAGCGCAAGTTCTCCATCGACGAGTGGCGCGACGGGGTCACGTCGGGCGAGATCGTCGAGGTCTTCGCGTGCGGCACGGCTGCTGTCGTGACCCCCGTCGGATCGCTCAAGTGGGACGGCGGCGAGACGCCGGCGCCGGCGAGCACCGACCTCACCATGAAT